>JADZBP010000250.1 GCA_020852055.1 Candidatus Latescibacterota bacterium | reverse complement strand
TCTTACCTGATCAACCTCGACATCGCCTTCAGCCTCTGGTTCTTCAACACCCTGGCCAAACTCATGCGCGGGGTGTTCAATATCCTGGGCATCTCCAGCACCGAGAAACTGGGTATCTACGGGGTGATCAGCGAACCGGTGATTGCCCACCAGGGGCAGGGGGCGATGATCATGCTGGTCCTCTTCGGCCTGTGGATCGCCCGCGGCCACCTGCGCCAGGTTTTCCGCAAGGCCTTCAAGGGCGACGAACAGGTCGACGACTCGGGCGAGATGCTCTCCTACCGGTCGGCGGTGTTCTGCTGGATCGGCGGCATGCTGGTCCTCGCCGGCTGGCTCTGGCTGTCGGGGTTGCCCCTGTGGGCGGCGGTGTTGACCCTGGTCACCGCCCTGCTGATCTTCGTCGGCCTGACCCGGGTGGTGGTGGAGGGCGGGGTGGCCACCGCGGTGGGCCCGATGATCGCCTCCTCGACCATCGTCTCCGCTTTTGGCTCCCAAGTGCTGGGCCCCCCCGGCATGGTGGGTATGGCCTTCACCTACGTGTGGGCCGCCGATATCCGCACCTTTGTCATGGCCTCCTGCGCCCACGGTCTCAAGCTCAGCGAAAACCTGGGCCGGCGCATCCGGCCGCTCTTCTGGGTGATCCTGCTGGCCATCGCTGTCAGCCTGCTCACCTCCCTGGTCACCATCCTGCACCTGGCCTATACCTACGGCGGCATCAATCTGAACCGCTGGTTCTTCGACGGCGGCCCCAAGGCGCCCTTTGAATACGCCGCCGCCAAGCTGAATTCCCCGGTGGGCCCGGACTGGGGCGGCTGGATCCACACCCTGGTGGGCGCCGGGGCCATGGCCCTGCTGATGCTCGCCCGCCACCACCTTTCCTGGTGGCCGCTCCACCCCATCGGCTACCCCATTGGCGGGGTGTGGTTGATGGACGCGCTCTGGTTTAGCATCTTCTTGGCCTGGCTCATCAAGCTGGCGGTGTTGAAATACGGGGGGCCGCACCTCTACCGGGCCACCCGCCCCTTCTTCCTGGGGATGATCGTGGGCCAGTTCGTCGTCGCCGGCACCTGGCTCACCATCGACTTTTTTACGGGTATGACGGACAACGTGGTATTCTGGATCTGAAGAGATGAGGAGATCTATGTCCAGGGTCATCCTTTTGCTGGGATTATTGCTGCCACGCTGGTGCGCCACGCCGGCATCGGCCGAGGTCGACTTCTCCGCCCTGCAACAGACCGCACCGGTGGAGCAGATCCAGCAGACCATCGGTTATTTTGCAGGCCTGGGTTCGCGGGTGGCCGGCTACCCCGGTGCTGCCGAGGCCGCCCGCTATGTCGAAGGCCAACTGCGCCAGATGGGCCTCGACAAGGTGGCCGTCCAGGAATACGACGTCTCCATACCCATGGAGAAGACCGGGCGCATGCGCGTGGTCGGGGACAGCGCCGAGGTGGCCCTGCACGGGTTGTGGCCCAATCTGGTCAAGACCTGCACCCTGCCCGAGGGCGGGCTGCAGGGCCAGCTCATCGACGGGGGCCGGGGCGAACTGCGCGACCTCGACGGCAAGACCGTCGCCGGCAACGTGGTGCTGCTCGACTTCAACTCCGGCGACCGCTGGCTCAACTGCGCCTATCTGGGCGCCTCGGCGGTGCTCTTCATCGAACCCGACTCCACCGTGTACCTGGAAGGCGAGAAGAAGTTCCTCTCCATGCCGCTCAACCTGCCCCGCTTCTGGGTGGGCAAGGCCGAGGGAGAGATGCTGCGGCAGCGCCTCTCCCAGGATGGCCCCCTGGAGGTGCAGCTCGACTACCGCATGGACTGGGAGCGCCAGCCGGCCTGGAATATCATGGGCATGATCCCCGGCGCCGACCCGCTGCTCAAGGACGACGTGGTGGTGCTGGAGGCCTATTACGACGCGATGTCGGTGGTGCCGGCCCTGGCGCCGGGCGCCGAACAGGCAGCCTCGATCACCGCCCTGCTAGAACAGGCCCGCTACTTCCGGCAACATCCACCCGCCCGCACCCTGGTCTTCCTGGCCACCTCGGCCCACCACCTGGGTCTGCGCGGCGTCGACGACTTCATCCAGCGCTACCTGCGCAAGGAAGAGCCCTTCATCGACCGCATGCTCATCCGCCGCGGCGTGGAGGTGGCCCTGCGCGAGGGGCTGGTCGCCAAAGACGGGGTGCGCTACCGGGTAGGCGATGACGACGAATACATCGGCAAGGAGGCGCTGATCCGCGCGGCCTCCGAGGGCGACACCACCCTAGTCGCCGCCATGCTCGACAAAGCCATCGAGTCGGGGGTGGTCGCCCACGCGGGCGCGGGCCTGAGCCTGGCGGGCCGGCAATATGCCAGCCGCGCCGAACTCCTGGCTGAGATGCGCAGCGACGAGTCGGCCAAACTGGATCTCTACCGGGCCTGGGCCGGGCCCCGGGAAGACTCGCTGGCCGTCAAACTCTTCATCAGCCTCGACCTCTCCACCCAGACCGACGAACTAGGGGTGTGGAACAGCAACAGCAGCTTCTATTACAAGCGGTACTTTGCGCCCTTCGGCAAGAACTTCATGGGGTACGCCCGTCAGATCAGCAAGCAACTCGGCTACGTGCAGAAGGACGTGCTGGTCAACGGCATCAGCCCCGAAGGCGGCATGAGCTGGGAGACCTTCGTGCCCGGCGAGATCTCGGTCAATAGCGAGCTGGTCCTGGCCACGGGCACCCCGGCGCTGGCCTTTGTGACCGTCAACGATGACCGCTTCCTGGCCGACACCCCCCTCGACCGGCCCACCCAGGTCAACAGCCAGAACCTGGCCAAACAGATCCGCGCCCTGGCCGGCATGTTCCACCTGGCCTTTGAGGACCCCGAGCTTTTCCCCGACTTCAAGATGCGCCTGCAGGACGAGTTGCGCACCCTCAAGGGGCGGACCATGGTCTTCCCCCGCCGCAGCATCATCCCCGATCTGCCGCGCAACGACGCAGTGGCGGTGGTGCGCAACGGCCGCAAGAAATCCTACAAGGGGGTACGCGGAGAATACTACGAGCTGGTCGACGGCTCCGGTTCCTTCTATATCAACCGCGTCCAGGTCAACTCGGTGCAGATCGAGGGCTACTATATCGACCCTCGCAGCGGCCTGATCACCTACGCCCCCGACCGCGGGGTGCAGGGCGACAAGGTCTACCCGATGCGTATCACCATGGACTGGCGCGACAAACAGTGGATGGTGGTGCTCTTTCCCTGCGTGGCCTTCAACTTCTACGACATCGTCGATCCGCGCTACCTGACCAAACTCAACTCCATCGGCATCTTCGATGAGACCAACAGCCCGCCGGTGGAGTTCGGCTACACCATCGGCGAGGGGCCCTCGGCGCAGGACGAGCCGGTGGGGGTGCTCTTCGCCCGGCCCAATACCCGCATCAAGATGGGCCTGGGGGCCGGCCTGCTGGGCTTCCGCTACCTGCTGCTCAACGTCACCAACGCCGATACCAAGGAAAAAGCCCTGGGCGATGGTTTCGCCATCACCCCCGGCACCTCCTTCGCCCGCACCTCCTTCCTCGCCGCCCACGACGTGTGGTCCCTGGACGAGGCGCGTATGCAGGAGTTGCGCAGCTTCGCCATCGAGAATCACCGCCTCAACGACCTGCACGGTCGGGCCAAGGTGGAGCTGGACGCCGCCGCCGAGGCGATGGGCAAGCAGGAGTGGGAGGCCTTCGTACGGCACACCCGCGCCGCCATCGGGCTCGAGTCCCGCGCCTATCCCGACGTGCGCTCCACCCAGGACGACGTCATCCAGGGCATCATCTTCTTTATGGCCCTGGTCATCCCCTGCGCCTTCTTCACCGAGCGGCTGCTGATCACCGCCGCCACCATCAAGAACCAGATCCTCGGCTTCATCGGGGTGTTTATCGCCATCTGGATCGTGCTCTGGCTGGTGCACCCAGCCTTCCAGCTCTCCAATCCCTTCGTCATCCTGCTGGCCTTTGTGATCCTGGCCCTGGCGGTGATGGTGATGTGGCTGATCTCGGGACGCTTCAACGAGCAGATGAAGAAGCTGCGAACCGAGGTGGCGGTGATCTACGATACCGACGTCAGCCGCTCCAGCGCCTCGCTGACCGCCTTCCAGTTGGGCATCTCCAACATGAAGCGCCGCAAGCTGCGCACTGCCCTGACCTTTATCACCTTGCTGCTGCTGACCTTCACGGTGTTGTCCTTCACCTCGATCCGCACCTCGCTGCGCTTCAACCAGATCCAGCGCGACAACGAGGGCCTCTACCAGGGGCTGCTCATCCGCAGCAAGTCGTGGAATCCGCAGGAGGAGTCGGTCCTCCATTACGCCCGCAGCAACTTCGGCCAGCAGGCCACCATCGCGCCCCGCTCCTGGTACAACAACAAGAGCAAGGCCCACATCAAGATGAAACACGGCGAGGCCACCCATAACGCGCTGGGGGTGCTGGGCCTGACGCCGCAGGAGAAGGACATCACCGGCCTCGACCGGGCCCTGGTGGCGGGCCGTTGGTTCGAACCGGGCGACGAAAAGGTCTGTATCCTGCCCAACGACATGATCACCGCCGACAAGCTCAATATCCCCCTCGAACAGGTGGGCACCGCCGAGATCCGCGTCTTCGGCGAGGTCTTCAAGGTGATCGGGGTGCTCGATTCGCGACGGATGAAGGAACTCAAGGACCTCGATGACGAGATCCTCACTCCTGCCGACTTCGCCGTCACCGGCGGCCAGGCGGTGCAGGAGTTAGCCGAGGAGGAGAACCGCGAGAAACAGGGCCTCGAGAACTCCAAGGTGTCGATCAAACCCTTCGTGCACCTCGAGCCGGCCAACATCCTCATCATCCCCTACAACACCCTGCGCAATATCGGCAGCGGCAACCCCCTGCAGTCGGTGGCGGTGCGCTTCCAGGAGGGGGTGGATGTGCGCAAACAGATCGAGGAATTCCTCTCGCGCCTGGCGGTGACCCTCTTTGCCGGCCTCAAAGAGCCGGGCGACGAATACGTCAAGGTCTCGATCTACAGCTCGCTGGGCATGACCTCCTTCTCGGGCATGAGCAATCTCTTCATCCCCATCCTCATCGCCGCCCTGATCGTGCTCAACACCATGATGGGCAGCGTGTACGAGCGATTCCGCGAGATCGGCATCTACTCCTCCGTGGGTCTGGCTCCCGGCCACATCGCCTGGCTCTTCATGGCCGAATCCTGCGTCTACGCCGTGCTCGGGGTGGTGGCCGGCTACCTCACCGGCCAGATCATCGCCAAACTGCTGATCACCATGGGGCTGCTCAGCGGCATCACCCTGAACTATTCCTCGCTCTCGGCGGTGACCTCCAGCATCCTGGTGATGGCGGTGGTGATGCTCTCCACGGTGTACCCGGCCCGGCGCGCCTCGCAACTGGCGGTGCCCGACGTCACCCGCAAATGGAAGCTGCCGCCGCCCGAAGGCGACGAGTGGAACTTCGAGTTCCCCTTCACCGTCAGCGGCCACGAGGTCAAGGGGTTGTGTGTCTTCCTGATCGGCTACTTCGACTCCTACAGCGAGGAATCCATCGGCACCTTCTATACCGACGGGGCGCATCTGCGGCACATCGATTCGCCCAACGGCGCGGGATTCTCCATCGACATGAATATCTGGCTGGCGCCCTTCGACCTGGGCGTGAGCCAGCACGTGATCCTGCGCGCCACCCCGGAAGCCCAGCACCACATCTTCGACATCACCCTCCAGCTCAAGCGGCTCAGCGGCGAAGACGCCTCCTGGCGGCGGGTGAACCAGCGCTTCATGAACGTGATCCGCAAGCAGTTTCTCATCTGGCGTACCGTCGATGCGGCGGCCAAAGAGAGCTACGGCAAACAGGCCGACGAGTTGCTGGCCGGCACACCGGCAGCGGCCAAGGTCTGAACAGCGGGGCGCGCCGGTAGCGACCCGGGTGCCATCCGGTCAATAGGGAGGTAGCTAGAGTGGCAGAAAAGAAAAAGCGCAATCCCAACCAGGAGATCGAGGACTACCGCGGTCTGATGGAGGTCCCGACCACCTTCGAGGACGGGTTCACCATCAAAGCCGTACTCGGGGTGCTCTTCGTCGCCTTCATCATGGTTCCCGGCAACATGTACCTGAATCTGATGATCGGCGGGTCCCTGGGAGCGGCGGCCGAGTGGGTCACCATCATCCTCTTCGCCGAGATCACCAAGCGCTCTTTCACCACCCTGCGGCGCCAGGAGGTGTACCTCCTGTACTACGTCGCCTCCTCGGTGATTTCCACCGGCGCTTTCGAGGGCCTGCTCTACAACCAGTACCTGGTCCAGTCGCCGGCGGCCAAGCAGTTCGGCATCACCAAACTCATCCCCACCTGGGTGGTGCCCCAGCCCGACTCCGAAGCCATCCTGCAGCGCACCTTCCTGCACCAGGACTGGCTCATCCCCATCTGCCTGTTGATCGCCGGCATGATCATCTCGCGGGTGTCGTGGTTCACCGGCGCCTACGCTCTGTTCCGCCTCAACTCGGACTACGAGCGCCTGCCCTTCCCCTTTGCCCCGGTCAACGCCCACGGCGCCACCGCCCTGGCCGAAAACACCCAGGGCACCGAGACCTGGCGCTGGCGCGTCTTCTCGGCCGGGGCGATGATCGGCATGGTCTTCGGCGCCATCTACGTGGCGCTGCCGGCGATCACCGGGGCCCTGCTCACCGAACCCATCAAACTCATCCCCATCCCCTTCGTCGACTTCACCCCGGTGACCGGCAACTTCATCCCCGCCACCCCGCTGGGCTTCACCGCCCACCTGGGCGCCATCTTCGGCGGCATGGTGGCGCCCTTCTGGGGGGTGGTCGGCACCTTCCTCGGGGTGCTGCTCACCGCCATCGCCAACCCCATCCTCTACCACTCCGGCTACCTCAAGTTGTGGCACCAGGGCATGGGCACCATCGAAACCATCTTCGTCAACAGCATCGATTTCTGGATGAGCTTCGGCATCGGCACCACCATCGCCGTGGCCATCATCGGCATCTACCAGGTGGTGCAGAGTATGCGCAGCCACCAGGCCGACACCGGCGAGCAGAAACGCGGCATGGCCCCACCGCCGGGCCGCGGGGATTTTCCCATCTGGATCGCCCTGGCCCTCTTCTCGCTGGCCACCGCCGCCCTGATCTCCATCGCCGCCTTCCTGCTGCCGGAGTTCTCGCGCTTCATCTGGTTCTTCCTCTTCTTCGGTTTCATCTTCACCCCCATCCAGTCCTTCGTCAACGCCCGGCTGGTGGGCCTGGTGGGCCAGACGGTGGAAATGCCCTACGTGCGCGAGGCCACCATTATCCTCTCCGGGTATCGCGGGGTGGACATCTGGTTCATCCCCTTCCCGCTGGGCAACTACGGCGCCTCGACCCAGCGCTTCCGCGAGATCGAGCTGACCGGCACCAAGTTCACCAGCATCATGCGCGCCGAGATCTTCATGGTGCCCATCATCCTCTTCACCAACTTCATCTACGGTTCCTACATCTGGAAGCTGGCCCCCATCCCTTCGGCCTCCTACCCCTATGCCCAGTTGCTGTGGCGCCTGCAGGCCTACAACCAGTGCCTGGCCCTCACCGGCACCATGAAAAGCGAGTTGGAGATCTCGGGGCAGGAAGCCCACTGGGTGCCCTCCAACCTGATCGAGAACCAGTGGTGGTTCTGGCGCACCCGGCTGGTGGACCAGGAATGGCTCGAGAGCGAGGGCAAACGCGGCCAGGCCGGCGCGTGGACCCCGGCCCAGACCTTCTTCACCCGTTTCGAGACCCAGGATGCTGACGCCCCCATCCCGCAGCACCCCCCGATACAGCCCGCCCTCGAGGCCGGCAATGCCCGGGTGGAGCTGCCGGCGCTCAGTGTCAGCGGTGCGGTCGGCGACCTGGTGGTCCGCCAGCCCCGTCCGGCCCTGCAGGTCGAGGCGGCCGGCGCGGTTCCGGCGGGCTTCTCCTTCTATTTTGAGGTGGATACCGACCCCAACTTCACCAGCCCCTGGATCCAGCACTCCACCGACCAGCCCTGGCTCTTCCGCGCCCTCAAACCCAAGATCATCGGCGCCGGTGCCGCCTTCGGCCTGGTCAGTTATGCCCTGCTCTCCGTCTTCGGCCTGCCCATCCTGTTGATCTTCGGCTTCGTGCGCGCCCTGGCCTCCATCCCGCACTTCGTGGTCACCGAGATCATCGGGGCGCTGCTGGCCCGGTACTACTTCTGGAAGAAGTACGGCAAGCAGCAGTGGCTGCAGTACGCGCCCATCCTGGCGGTGGGTTTTGCCTGCGGCATGGCGCTGATGGGCATGGCCGCCGTGGCGGTGGCGCTGATCCAGAAGTCGGTTTCGGTGCTGATATTCTGATACCGGGGCCGGCCCCCGCGGCCCGCAGTTGATGCCCATGTTCACTCTGGAGAACAACCGGCTCGGCCTGAGCATCAGCGCCGGGGCCAACCGTATCGCCCTCGACGATCGCCTCCGGCAGACCACCTGGGTCCTGGACCCGGGCACCGCCGGCTTCCGGCCCGCCGATCCGGCCCAGCCCTACCGCGACGAGATCCCCGGCCGCACCGGCCTCGAGCGCCGGGACCTGCCCCCGGGGCAGGTCCGCCAAACCGACCAGGGCCTCGTGGTCCGGTACGATCTGGCCCAGGGCCCCCTCGAATACCGGTGGACCCTGGGTCCGGACTGGGTCGAGGTCACCCTCAACACCGCCCCGGACCAGGTGGCGTACGCCGCCCTTCCCGGCAGTTGGCGCCCGGACCAGGGCGCCTGGCAGTTGTTGCTGCCCATCTACCAGGGCATCCTCTGGCGCGGCGACAATCACCTCTGGGAGGCCACCCATAATCCGGGCGGCCACACCGGCTGGTCCATGGCCATGGGCGCCTACCTGGGGGACCGGGCCGGGCTGCTGGTGACCCAGGAGAGCGAGGCCGACTGGGCCGGCACCCGCGGCCAGCGCGCCGAAGGCCCCTTCTTCGTCTTCGAGCAGCGCCGGTCCATTGTCGAAGGCTGGTACCCGCGCCAGGTGCGGTTCTATCCGGTGCCCGCCGATATCACCGCGATCTGCAAACACTACCGGGCTCGGGTGCAGGAGCGCGGGGAGTTTGTGCCCTGGGCCGAGAAGATCCGCCGCAAGCCCATCGTCGCCCAGCTCTTCGGGGCGCTCATGGCCTTTGTCGGCTACAACAAGACCGACCAGATCGACTACGCGGCTTCAGCCCGCCGGCTCCGGTCCCAGGGCTTCGAGCGGGTCTTCTATTCGTCGGTGCGTATGTGCCAGCGCACCCTCGATTTCAAGATGGGCGAGGACGATCCCATCTGGCTTTCAGATGAGGAACTGGCCGAACTCAAACAAGTGCCCGGGGCTTTTGTCGGTCCCTGGGGCTGGTTGTACGAGGCCCTGGACGACCATTCCGCCGCGGTGCAGCAGATCTTCCGCCACGGTCCAGACGGCCGCCCGGTGCCCAACTGGCGCATCGACGATTTCCAGTGGTACGAGGTGTGCACCCCCTACGTGGCCGCCGGCATGGAGGAGCGCTACCGCACCGACATGGCGGCCATGGACTGGATCCATTACGACGTGGTGGCCATGCGCCCCGGCCTCACCTGTTTCAACCAGGGCCATCACCTGCACGGCGGCCGCCCCCTGAGCCGGCGCCAGGGCATGGAGGCGACACGCCACCTGCTCGGACCCGAGGTGAACGGCAACCGGGTGGTCTCCAGCGAGGGCTTTGTCGACCGCTACGCCATGAGCTGCGATATCGGCAGCACCAAGCTGATGCCCCGGTGGGGACAGGCGCCCCACATCCCGGTGCCCATGACCATGCTGGTCTTCCACGACTCCTGCATCCACGACTGGTGGGAGCTGCACAACTACAACCCCCACGGCAACCGGGGTGAGGCCGAGGACGTGGGCGTCGGGGTGAACGGCGCTGGCCAACCCGAAAAAAAAGCGGCCATGGATGCCCTCTACGGGCTGCCGCCCAACCTCTTTCCCTTTGGCAAACAGTACGGCTGGATCGATATGGCGGCGCGCAAGTCCTTCTCGTACCTGGTGAAGCTAGACGACCCCGAGGTGCAGCGGGCCATCCGGGCGGCCCTGCCGGTGTGCCAGCTCCACCGCCGGGTGGGCCAGAGTGAGCTGGTCTCCTTCGCCTTTGCCAGCGAGGATTTCGCCCTCCAGACCACCCAGTTCGCCGACGGCACCCGCATCCTCGCCAACCTCGCCGACGACGACCGCCAGAGCGCCGACCACGGTCCCATCCCCGCCAACAGCTGGCGGGTGCTGGAGGCCTGATGGGTAAACGTCCCCCGGCGGCAGGAACAGGCGGCCATGGCCAAAGCTGAGCCCGCCTCCACCCTCTTCGGCTGGCAGGGCATCACCCTGCAGGTCCCCGCCGACTGGAACCTGGGCCGGGTGGACGGCGACCACAAAAGCGGGTACGCCCGGCTCGACGACGACCAGATCGTGCGCGCCGAGGTCGAGTGGCGCGAGGGCAAGAAGCGGCAGCTCTCCATCGAGCAACTGGTCGACCGCTACGTGGAGGGCCTGGAGAAAAAGGCCGCGAAAACCGGGGTGGCCTTTGCCGTGACCCGGAAGGCGCGTTTCCTCAGGGACAAGCGCTGGCTCGAGGGTAGCGAGTACGAGCTCTTCATCTGGGAGGCCGACTTCCGCACCTACAACCTGGCCCGCGCCTGCCCCTTGTGCGGCCGCATCGTGCTCCTGCGGGTCCTGACCCGGATGCAGGAACAGGCCGAGGAGCTGGTAGACCGCATCTTCGCCTCGCTGGAGGACCATGCCCATGAGGGACAGGTTTCCTGGAGCGTCTACGGCCTGCATTTCCAACTGCCCGAGGCCTTCAAGCTCTCGGGCCAGGAGCTGAAATCCGGCCACCTCCAGCTCGACTTCTCCCGCGACCGGCAAACCTGCCGGGTGCACCGGCTGAGTCTGGCCCACCTGCTGCTCCAGAACATCTCCCTGGCCGACTGGTACCAGGGGTTCTTCCGCAAACAGCTGCGCGACTTCAAGGTCGAGGTGGCGGAGGAGGAACTACACGGCCACCCCGGCCTGCGGGTGCGGGGCCAGCCGCGCAGCCGCTGGCTGCAGTTGATCCGTCCGCTGCCCTTCCTCAACCCCAAACCGCGCCAGTATCAGGACAGCCAGGTGTGGGTTTGCACTGCGGCGGACAAGATCTGTATTATCGACCACCTCTACCGCAAGCGCGAGGAAGGTGAAGACCTTCCCCTGAGATTGAGCGATGGGTATTTTTGCCACCAAGAGCCCCAAACTGAGCCGGGAGGCCATGCTCAACTCCCGGCCGACCCGCAATGAGTCCCTGACCTGGGAGAAAACCGCCGCCGGCGAGGTGCAGATCACCATCAAGCGCCAGGATACCTGGAAGGTGCGGCTGCTGGCCAAGGTCTTCTACATCCCCAAGGAGCGCAAGATCACCCTCGACGCCGTCGGCACCGAGGTGTGGCAACTGTGTACCGGTCGCGCCACCGTGGCCCAGATCATCGAGGCCCTCGCCGAGAAATACCAGCTCAATCGCAAGGAGGCCGAGGTCTCCCTGCTCTCCTACCTGAAAACCCTCGGCCAGAAGCGCTTCGTCGGTTTTGTGCTCGAAGGAGCATCGCCGGCCGGCCGCAAGAAGGGTTCTGCCAGCGGCAAGAAGTGGCAGACATAAAAAAAAGGCGCCAGGTTTTCACCTGGCGCCTGCCTTCCAGCCGGTTCTGGGTTACTGCAGCAACTGGAGGGCGGTCTGGGGCACCGCATTGGCCTGGGCCAGCATCGCCGTGGCTGCCTGCGAGAGGATCTGCGAGCGGGTCATGTGCGCCACTTCGTCGGCGATATCGGCGTCGCTGATCGAGGACTCCGAGCTCTGGATATTCTCGATCTCGTTTTCCGTGAAGGAGACCGTGAAGGTCAGCCGGTTCATCAACGCGCCCAGGTCGCCGCGCACATTGGAGACGTTGGTGATGGCCTGGTCGATCTGGCTGAGCGCCGAGCGCGAGGTGTTGATGGTGGCCACCGAGGTGGTGTTGAGGTTGAGGAAGGTGCCGCTGCCCCGCATATCGGGAATGGTCGCCTCGATGCGGTTGTTGATGCCATCGTCCGGGCCCACCTGGAAGGAGCCGCCGGTGCCGGGGTTGATGATGATGTTCTGCCCGTTCAGATCCCCGTCGGTGTAGCTGCCGGTGGCGCTGGCGGCGCGGTGCCCGGCCAGGGTCACCTGGATGCCGAGCCGGTCGAAGTTGGCAACCACCGAGGTCTGGGTCACCACGGCCAGGTTGCTGTCCAGAATCTGGCCCACGTCGATGGTCTGGGTCACCACCCCGTTGCCCAGGGTGATGGTGCTATCCCCGGCCGTGTCCTCGAAGGTATAGGTCCCCGAGGTAGCTCCGGAGATCTTGAGGTTGGTCACCCCGCTGGTGTCGCTGGCGGTGAGGGCGGTCGAACCGGCGTCGATGTTGTTGCCAAAACCGGTGAGCAGCACCTGATCATTATAGGTGGTCGACAGGGAGATGCGGTCGACTTCCTGCAGGATCTGGCTGTATTCGGCCTGGATCGACTCGCGGTTCTGGTCGGTCATCGTGCTCGACGACGACTGCACCGCCAGTTCGCGCATACGAATCATCATCGCGTTGATTTCGTTGAGCGACCCTTCCGCCACCTGCAGGAGATTGCTCGCCTGCTCGGCGTTGAGGACATTCATCTTCAACCCGCTGATCTCGGCCCGCATACTTTCGCGAACCGACAACCCGGCGGCGTCGTCGGCCGCGCGGTTCACCCTCAGACCGGAGGACAACCGCTCGAGGCGCAGGTTGAGATCCCGGTTGTTGGTGTTCAGGTTCCGCCGCGCATTCATCGCGGCGATATTGTTGTTTATCCGTAACGGCATTAGAAACCTCCTTGTTTCTAACTGATTAAGACTTCATCCCTGGGTAATTTGCTTTATCTTTATGGTCGGTCGCTGAACCTTCCGAGGTTCAGGTCTTCTGTTCCCTATCACACCTCCTTGGCGAAGCGGATAACCTCCGCTCAACCTTCTTTGAGTATATCGGTATCATGTGGTATTAGTTAAATTAATTTTCTCATTGAATATCTCTTGTCATCCTATTTCTTATAGCATGACATCATTCAGCACTACTTGATATATCTACACACACTATCGACGTGATCCAGGCATTCTTTAGAAAAAATCATCCCGCTGCCGGTGAAGTCCGGCCGCCGCCGAACTGGCTGGATTTCCTGGCCTGGCTGATCTCCCATCTGCTCAATCCGGCGATGGTCGCCTGGGGGGTCTTCTCCGGCCTGACCTGGCTCAAAGGCGGCACCTGGTGGGCCGGCCTGGCGGGCATCACCTTCTACAGTGTCGTTCCGGGCGTGGCCCTGCTCTATCTCTACCGGACCGGCATGATCGGGGATGTGTACCTGCCCGAGCGCAGCCAGCGGGCGCGGCTCTTGCCCCTGGGAGTCGCCTGGTATTTTGCGGGATTGGTGGTGCTGTGGCTGGTGAAAGCGCCCACACCGATGCTCGGGGCTGGCTGTGCTTTTTGCGGGATGGCGTTGCTGGTCTGGCAGATCGATCGTTTCTGGAAGATCAGCATCCACGCCACCGGGGTGGGCGGTGGCCTGGGCATCGTGCTGGCCGCAGCAGGGTGGAGCCTGTGGCCCCTCTCCCTGTCCCTGCCTTTGGTGATGTGGGCCCGGCTGCGCCTGCAGGCCCACACCCCGGCTCAGGTCTGGGCCGGGGCGATCCTGGGCGGATCGGCCGGCAGCCTGCTGCTCAACCTCTTTTTCAGCGCCTGAAGACCCTCAGAGCTTCAACCGCTTGAATAGCCTCTCTGGTATATGCTTTATAATCAACATTATATATCGCCAGAACCAGGGCGTATAGAGGATATCCTGCCGCCGCTGGTAGGCCCGCAGGATATCGCCGGCCACCCGGTCGGGTGAGGCCACCAGGAACAACCCCTCCAGCCCCCGGGTCATGGGGGTATCGACGAACCCCGGTTTGACGGTCAAGACGTGCACCGGCGTGGCCGCCAGCCGGTTCCGCAGCCCCTGCAGGAAGAGCGCCAACCCCCCCTTCGCCGAGCCGTAGAAATAGTTGCTCTGCCGCCCCCGGTCGCCGGCCACCGAGCCAATGGCGATCAACCCTCCCACCTTGCCCCGCCCCTCGAGGTAACGCGCCAGGTGGCTGAGCACCAGGGCCGGCCGGGTGAAATTGGTGTGCAGGATCCGTTCCATCTCGGCGCTGTCGACCTGGGCCAGGCGCTGATCGCCCAGGTAACCGAAGACCAGCACCCCCAACTCGAATTCCCCGCATTCCTGCTGCACCCGCTCCGGCAACTCGGCCCATGCCTCCCCGGCCAGCGCCTCGAACTCCCACAGGTGCACCTCCCGCCCGGTGCGCAGGCGCAGGTCGGCGGCAAAGGGTTGCAGTTGCGGGCTCTGGCGGGCGGCCAGCACCAGGTCGTACCCCTCGGCGGCAAGCCGCCGGGCCAGGGCCTGGGCAATCGCCGATTTGGCCCCCAGGATCAAGGCGCGGCGGCTCATCGCAACCCCAGGCGGTCCGACTGGCAGGAGCGGAACTGGTTGTGCGGATCGTAGTGCCGCTTGATGCGCAAAAACTCCTCGAGCCGTGGGTACATGGCGGCGAAATCGCTTTCTTCCAGGATGGCGTCCTTGGCCAGGTAGATACGGCCCCCGGCGCGGGTGACGAGTTTGGTGAGTTCCTGCAGGAAGGGGATGATCCTCCCCCCCTGCAGCGGGAAATCGAGGGCCAGGGTGTAGCCGGGCAGCGGGAAGGAGAGCAATCCCTCCTCCTCGGGCCCGAAGGTCTTGAGCACCGCCAGGAAGGAGCCGGCGCCGCTGGCGGCGATGCGCCCCAGGATCTCGCGCATCAGGTCCAGGCCGCCGGCAAAGGGGATGGCGAACTGGTACTGCAGGAACCCTCCTCGTCCGTAGATCCGGTTCCAGTCGCTGAGGGCGTCGAGGGGATAGAAGAAGGGGTCGTAATGGACCCGCCGCTCCTGGTCCCGCCGCAGTTGCCGCCGGTAGAAGAGGGTATTGAAGGCCCCCACGGACCAGGAATTGAGCGCAAAACCGGGCAGATGGAAGGGCACCGGCCGCTGGCGGAAGGAATGCAGGCGCAGGGGTTCTCGCCCCTCGGCCAGGGCGTGGTTGCCCAGCATCACCAGGCTGCGGCCCAGGTGCCGGCCAGTGGCCAGACAGTCGAGCCAGGCCACCGAATAGAGATACTGGTCGCGGGTCCGGGACATCAGCTCGCAGGCTTCGGCGAAGTCCCCGGTGCGCACCGTGCGCATCTGGATGAAGGACGACTCGATGGGCCGCAGCCGCAGGGTTGCCGCGTAGATGATACCGGTCAGGCCCATACCGCCCAGGGTGGCGCGGAAGAGGTCGGGGTGTTCGCGACGCGAACAGCGCACCTGGCTGCCGTCGGCCAGCACCATCTCGAGTTCCTCGACGAAGCGGCCGATGGCCCCGTCGCGGTGATGGTTCTTGCCGTGTACGTCGGCAGCGATACAGCCGCCCAGGGTGGGGAACTTGGTGCCCGGCGTGACCGGCAGGAAAAACCCGCGCGGCACACAGAAGCGCAACAGGCTGTCGAGGGTGATGCCGGCCTGGGCCCGCAGCCGGCCCTGGTGGGGATCGAATTCGAGCAGATGCTCCAGCGCCAGGGCGGAGGCCACCCGCGTATACAGGCAGGCATCGCCGTAGCTGCGGCAGTTGCCCTGGGCCAGCAGCGGCTCGCCCTTCCGGGCCAGGGCCACCAGATCCTCGAGGTAACGCGGGTGGTCGATCTGGGCCTCGACCACCGGGTACAGGCCCCAGCCGGCGCTTGGTTTCATATTAATTACGATATATATAGTGCCCTCTCGCGGCAAGGCGGTCCCGCTCCTGTGGCCCTTTTGCCGCCGGCGACTTAGATTACCAGGTATATATGGAAATACCAGGCATTTACCTGCTGGCGGCCAGCCTGCTGACCCTGGCCGCCGGTCCCCTGCTGTACCAGACCGCCCGGGCTGCGCGCCTGGCCAGCCCCCTGCTGGCCGCCCTGGACGGCTTCGTCTTTGTCGCCATCACCGGCCTGGTGCTGCTGCACGTGCTCCCCGAAAGTGTGGCCCTGGGCGGCTGGGCCGCGGTCCTGGCCTGCCTGGTCGGCCTGATGGCCCCCACCCTGCTCGAACACCGGCTGCACGGCCGGGCCCGCCAGGTGCACGCCGTGGCCCTGCTCCTGGGCCTGGCCGCGCTGGGTCTACACGCCTTCATGGACGGCCTGGTCCTAGGCGGCGGCCACCAAAACGGCGACGGCCACGTCCACCGCATGTTGCCCATGGCGGTCATCCTGCACCGCCTGCCCGAAGGCCTGATGATCTGGTTCCTGGTGCGGCCGCTCTACGGCCTGCCCAAGGCCCTGGCCACCCTGGCCATGGTCGCCGTCTCGACCCTCACCGGCTTCTGGCTGAGCGCAGCTGTGGCGGCCGCCATCGAACATCAGGGGCGCGGTCTTTTCCAGGCCCTGGTGGGCGGCTCCCTTCTGCACGTGGTCATGCACCGCTCCTACCCGATCAGCCCCGACGATACCGGTCCGCGGCGCCTGCAGGCCGGCCTGGGGGCCCTGGGCGGCCTCGGCCTGCTCTGGGCCATCACCCACGACGGGGACTCGGGCCTCGCCCAGGCCGGTTCGGTCTTCTACACCCTGGCCCTCGAGAGCGCCCCGGCCCTGCTCTTGGCCTATGTCGGCGCCGGCCTGGTCTTTGGTTTCCTGCCCCGCGCCTCGGTGGCCTGGATGAGCCGGGGCTCCTCCCTTTCCCAGGCGTTGCGCGGCATGGCCTTCGGGGTGCCCCTCACCATCTGCTCCTGCGGGGTGGTGCCGGTGTATCGCAGTCTGGTCCTCCAGGGCATCCCGGTGCCGGCGGCCCTGGCCTTTCTCATCGCCACCCCCGAACTGAGCCTCGACGCGGTCCTGCTCTCCCTGCCCCTCCTGGGCGGACCCTTCACCCTGGTGCGCCTGGCCTGCGCCGCCTTCGTCGCCCTGGCCATCGGCTGGGGCCTGGGCCGTCTCCTGCCCCCCGCCCAGACCCCGGCCTCCGCCCCGGCCCTCGAACTGGACGAACAGGGGCACACCACCTGGGACCGATTGCGCTCCGGCCTGGCCACCGGCCTGGGCGAGGTGGTGGCCTCCACTGCCCCCTGGATCCTGCTGGGCCTGGCCATCGCCGCCGTGGTGGAGCCGCTGATCGCGGATGCCTGGTTCCAGGCGCTGCCCGCCTGGCTCGAGGTGGCGGTATTCGCCCTGCTGGGCATCCCCACCTATGTCTGCGCCTCGGGGGCCACCCCGCTGGCGGCGGTGCTCATCCACAAAGGCGTGTCGCCGGGGGCGGCCCTGGCCTTTCTACTCACCGGCCCGGCCACCAATATCACCACCTTCGGCCTGCTCTCCCGCCTGCATGGCCGCCGCGCCGCCCTGGCCTTTGGCGGGCTGATGGCCCTGCTGGCGGTGCTGCTGGGCCACCTGGTCAACCTGCTGCTGCCCAGGGTCGACACCTTCCCCCAGCCCCATGTCGAAACCGGGGTTTGGGCCGGGGTGCAGACCTTCTGCCTCGCCGCGGTGGCCGCCCTGTTCCTGGCGGCCCTGCTGCGCAACGGCCCGCGCGCCTTTGTCGGCGAACTCTTCCCCGAGGCCGACGACGAGGTCCATCACGACCACGACCACGGCCACGATCACCACCACGGCCATCATCACGGTGGCGCCACCTCCCCCCACACGGAGGATTCCTGTTGCCGATGAACCAGCGCGATATGGAACAACTGCTGGCGGGCACCCACCCTGATCCTTTCGGGGTCCTGGGTATGCACCGCGACCGGGCCGGGGTGGCCGTACACCTGTTCCTGCCCGCCGCCCGCGGGGTGACCGTCGTCGACCGCCAGACCCGGCAGCAGTACCCGGCCACGCGTATACATCCCGAGGGCCTCTTCCAGGCCCGCTGCGGCGACCGCCAGGAACCCTTCGCCTACGAACTGGAGATCGAGGAAGAGCAGGGCCTGCTGCAGAACCGGCGCGATCCCTATTCCTTCTGGCCGCAGTTGAGCAGCTATGACCAGGACCTGTTCAACGAGGGCACCCACCTGCAGATCTACGAACACCTTGGCGCCCACCTGCGCCAAGTGGACGAGGTTGGCGGGGTGTACTTCGCCGTGTGGGCTCCCAATGCCAAGCGGGTGAGCGTGGTGGGCGAGTTCAACCAGTGGGACGGCCGGCGCCACCCCCTGCGCAAACTGGGCCCCTCGGGCATCTGGGAGATCTTCCTGCCCCACCTGGGCGAAGGCACGGTGTACAAATTCGAGCTGCTCAGCGCCGACGACCGCCTGTTGCTCAAGGCCGATCCCTACGCCTTCGGCGCCGAAGCCCCGCCGCGCAGCGCCTCGGTGGTGCGCGGCACCACCTTCGACTGGAACGACCACGAGTGGATAGACCGGCGCGCCCGCCAGGACTGGTGGACCTCGCCCCTGAGCATCTACGAAGTGCACCTGGGCTCCTGGCGCCGCGTGCCCGAACTCAACCACCCGCTCAACTACCGCGACCTGGCCCATCAACTGGTGGACTACGCCCTGGAGATGGGCTTTACCCACCTGCAGTTCCTGCCGGTGGCCGAACACCCCTTCGACGGTTCCTGGGGCTACCAGATCACCGGCTACTTCGCGCCCACCGCCCGTTTCGGTTCACCCGAAGACTTCGCCTATCTGGTCGATCACTGCCACCGCAACAATATCGGGGTGCTCATCGACTGGGTGCCGGGCCACTTCCCCTCCGACGGCCACGGCCTGGCCACCTTCGACGGCTCCTGCCTCTACGAACACGCCGACCCGCGCCAGGGCTTCCACCCCGACTGGAACACCCACGTCTTCAACTTCGGCCGCAACGAGGTGTGCAGCTTCCTGCTGGCCAACGCCCTCTTCTGGCTCGACCGCTACCACGTCGACGGCCTGCGGGTGGACGCGGTGGCCTCCATGCTCTACCTCGACTATTCCCGCCCCCAGGGCCAGTGGATTCCCAACCAGCACGGGGGCCGCGAGAACCTCGAAGCCATCCACCTGCTGCGCCAGCTCAACACCGAGGTCTACGCCCGTTTCCCCGGGACCCTGACCATCGCCGAAGAGTCCACGGCCTGGCCGGCGGTGTCGCGCCCCGTACATGCCGGCGGCCTGGGCTTTGGCTTCAAGTGGAATATGGGCTGGATGAATGACGTGCTGCGCTATATGGCCAAACAACCGATCCACCGCAAGTACCACCACTCGGACCTGACCTTTGGCATGTTGTACGCCTACCACGAGAATTTTGTCCTGCCCCTCTCCCACGACGAGGTGGTGCACGGCAAACGCTCGCTGCTGGACAAGATGCCCGGCGATG
>JADZBP010000249.1 GCA_020852055.1 Candidatus Latescibacterota bacterium | reverse complement strand
TCCGGCCCGGTGACCCTGGCCAGCCGTGGCTTCGTGCAGGACGCCCGGGCGCACGGCCTGCCGGTGCAGTTCTGGACCATCGACGAGGAGGAGGAGATGGCGCGACTGCTCGACCTGGGGGCCGGGGGCATCATGACCAACCGGCCCGACCGCCTGCTGGCCCTGTTGCGCCGCCGGGGTTGGCGTTGAGCCCGGCCGTGCTGGAGGTGCAGGGGCTGACCAAGGCCTACCGCAGCGCTGGCCGGATGCTCACGGTGCTGCACCAGGTCAGCTTCAGCGTGGCAGCCGGGGCCACCTGCGCCATCGTCGGTCCTTCGGGCAGCGGCAAAACCACCCTGCTGGGCCTGTGCGCCGGCCTGGACCGGGCCAGCGCGGGGGCGGTGGTGCTCGACGGGGTGCGCCTGGACGGGCTGGACGAGGATGCCCTGGCCCGGCTGCGCAGCGAGCGGGTCGGCTTCGTCTTCCAGAACTTTCAGCTCATCCCCACCCTCAGCGCCCTGGAGAACGTGGCCGTGCCCCTGGAGTTGCGTGGCGAGCGCGGGGTGGCGGCGCGGGCCGCCGAGTTGCTGGGCCGGGTGGGTCTGGGCGACCGCCTGGGGCATTACCCGGTGCAGCTCTCCGGCGGCGAGCAGCAGCGCGTTGCCCTGGCCCGGGCCTTCATCAACCGGCCGCGTATCCTCTTTGCCGACGAACCCACCGGCAGCCTCGACGCCGACACCGGGGCGGCGGTGGAGGAGTTGCTCTTTGCCCTCAACGCCGAGGCGGGCACGGCCCTGGTACTGGTCACCCACAACCCGGAGCTGGCCGCCCGGGCGGGCCGCATCCTCCGGCTGAAAGGGGGCGCGGTGGCCGCCGACAGCGCCGCCGGGAGTCCCTGATGGCCTGGCTCCTGCGCATGGCCTGGCGCGACAGCCGCGGGCATCGCCGCCGGCTCCTGCTCTACACGGCGGCCATCGCGGTGGGCATCGCCGCCCTGACCGCCCTGCGCAGCCTCGAACGCAGCCTGGCGGCCAGCCTCGACCAGCAGGCCGCCTCCCTGCTGGGGGCGGATCTGCAGCTGGAAAGCGACCGCGCCTTCCCCCCTGCCGCCGAAGCCCTGATCGATTCCCTCGGCGGCCAGCAGGCCCGCCTGGTCGAATTCACCTCCATGGTCCTCTTTCCCAAAAGCGGTGGCACCCGCCTGGTGCAGGTGCGCGCCATAGAGGGGGATTTCCCCTTCTACGGCGAACTGCGCACCGAGCCGGCGGCGGCGGCGCGCAGTTTCCGCGCCGGCCGCGAGGCGCTGGTGGACGAGGGGGTGTTGCTGCAGTTCGGGGCAGAGGTGGGGGACTCGCTGCGGGTGGGGGCGCAGGTCTTTCGCGTCGCCGGCCGGCTGCGGCACATCCCCGGCGAGACCGCCCTGCGCAGCGACATGCAGCCGCGGGTCTTCATCCCCCTTCAGTATCTGGGGGAGACCGGCCTGGTGCAGCGGGGCAGTCGGGTCGAGTACCAGGTATACTTCCGTTTTGCCGACGGGCGCGACCCCGAAAAGGTGCGCAAGAGCATCGCGGCGCGGCTGGACTCCCTGGAACTGGAAGCCGATACCGCTGCCGACCGCAAGCGGCAACTGGGGCACACCCTGGGCAATCTCTATCGCTATCTGGGCCTGGGCAGTTTTGTCGCCCTGCTGCTGGGCGCCGTGGGGGTGGCGAGTGCGGTGCATATCCACATCGGGGGCAAACTCGAAACCGTCGCCCTGCTGCGCAGCCTGGGGGCCAGCGCCCGCCAGGGCCTGCTCATCTACCTGATCCAGACCGGGGCCATGGGCCTGATCGGGGCCCTGGCGGGGGCATTGGCCGGGCTGGCGCTCCTAGCAGCCCTGCCCGGCCTGCTGGGGGATTTTCTGCCCCTGCAGGTGGAGATCTCCTGGTCGCTGCGGCCGGTGGCCGAGGGGATGGCGGTGGGTACCGGCATCGCCCTGCTCTTTGCCGCCCCGCCGCTCCTGGCCCTGCGGCAGGTATCGCCGCTGCGGGTGCTGCGCGCCTCGTGGGAGGAGGAGGCTGCGAATGGGCGCGGCTGGCGCCTGCTGGCCGGTGCCCTGGCCCTGGCCGGCACCCTGCTGCTGGCCCGCCTGCTGGCCGGGCACCTGGATCACGCCCTGTACTTCACCGGTGGCACCGCCCTGGCCCTGGCCCTGCTGGTGGGGGTTGCCGGCCTGTTGCGCGCCGGGGCGCGGCGCCTGGCGCCGGTCTCGGGTCGCTATGTCTGGCGGCAGGGGGTGGCCAACCTGTACCGCCCGCGCAACCAAACCCTGTTGCTGCTGGTCAGCCTGGGGCTGGGCACCTTTCTGGTGGCCTCGCTGTACCTGGTGCAGACCTCGCTGCTGGCCCATATAGACCGGGTGGGCGGCGGTGGCCAGCCCAATGCGGTGTTGTTCGATATCCAGAGCGACCAGTGCGAGGCGGTGGCGGCGCTGGTGGAGGAGTTGGGGTTGCCGGTGCTGCAGCAGGTGCCCATCGTCGCCATGCGCCTGGCCCGGGTGAAGGACCGGCCGGTGGAGGTATTGGCGCAGGAGCACGGCCACCGGGGCGGCGACTGGGCCCTGCACCGCGAGTACCGCGCCACCTACCGCAGCGAACTGACCCAGACCGAGACCCTGGTGGCCGGCCAGTGGCGCGGTCAGGTGGAGAGGGACACGGTGTGGGTTTCCCTGGAGCAGGGGGTGGCTGCGGCGTTGAGGGTGGGCATCGGCGATTCCCTGGTCTTCGACGTGCAGGGGGTGCCGGTGGCGGTGCGGGTGGGCAGCCTGCGGCGGGTGGATTGGCAGCGCATCATGCCCAACTTCTTGGTGGTCTTCCCGGCCGGGGTCCTGGAGGAGGCGCCGCAGTTCCACGTGCTGGTCACCCGCGCCGAGGCCAGCACCCGCCGCGCCGAGTTGCAGCGGCGGGCAGTGGAGGCCTTCCCCAACATCTCGGTCATCGACCTGGACCTGATCCTGCGCACCGTGGACACGGTGCTGGGCAAGGTCGCGGCAGCGGCCCGCTTCACGGCGCTGTTCAGCATTGGCACCGGGCTGCTGGTGATGATCGCTGTGGTCTCGGGCAGCCGTTTGCAGCGGGCCCGCGAGAGCGCCCTGCTGCGCACCCTGGGGGCCAGCCGCACCCAGGTGGGGCGCATCGCCCTGGTCGAGCATCTGCTCTTGGGAGGGCTGGCCAGCCTGGCGGGTCTGCTGCTGGCGCTGGGGGGCGGCTGGGGTCTGAGCCGGTTGGTCTTCGAAATCCCCTTTGCCCCGGCCTGGGCGCCCTTGCTGGCGGCCCTGGTCACGGTGCCCCTGCTGACCGCCCTGGTCGGGTTGGCCGGTGGCCGGGCGGCACGCGCCACCCCGCCCCTGGAGGTGCTGCGCCAGGTGGATTGATCAGCGGGGCAGGCGCTGCCGCAGCACCGGCTCCAGGGTTTTCCAGACGGTGGCGGCGACCCGGCGGTGGCCCTCGGCGGTGGGGTGGATGCCGTCAGCCTGGTTGAGTTCGGGCACGCCACCCACCCCCTCCAGCAGAAAGGGGATGAGGGCGGCCTGGTTGCGTTTGGCCAGGCGCGGGAAGAGGGCCTGGAATTGCGCGGTGTATTCGGGCCCCAGGTTGGGCGGCAGTTGCATGCCGGCCAGCACCAGCGCGGCCTGCGGGTAACGGGTCTTCACGGCGGTGAGGATCTCCTGCAGGTTGCGCTCGGTCTCGGCCGGCGACACCCCGCGCAACCCGTCGTTGGCCCCCAACTCCAACACCAAGACCTCCACCCGGCGCTTCAGCAGCCAGCCGATGCGCCGCCGCCCGGCGGCCGAGGTCTCGCCGCTCAGGCCGGCGTTGACCACCTGAAAATTCCAGCCCAGGGAATCGAGACGGTCCTGGATCAGGGCGGGGAAGGCCTGCCGCTGCTCGAGGCCGTACCCGGCGCTCAGGCTGTCCCCGAAGAAGAGGATCACCTGGCTCGAATCGGCCGGGGCAGCGGCGGCCCGCCCGCACCACAGGCATAACGCCAGCAGCGCCCACCGGTACACGCGGGAAGTCATTGGGGCGCGTCCTTAGGCCGTGAGGGTCTCCAACAGGGCCTGGGCGATGACCAGGTGGCCGGTGTGGTTGGGGTGCACCGGCTCGGGGCAGAAGGTGTCGGCATCGCGGTATTTGAGCTGCGTCTGGAAGATCTCGTGCAGGCGCACCAGGCGGGTGTCGTACTGGGCGCTCATCTTCTCCACGGTTTCGAGGTAGCGCGGCAGCAGGTCGAGGACCTGGCTGCGGAAGGTCTGGCCCGAGCGGTCGGTGGAGATGTAGAAGGGGGTGAGCAGCACGATCTTGCACTCCAGTTCCTTGCGGGTCAGTTCCAGCACCTCGGTATAGGTGCGGGCGAAGAGTTCGGGGCTGACCCCGCCCTCGCTGCCGCGCAGGTGGCTGTGCAGGTCGTTGATGCCGATCTTGAGCGAGAGCACCTGGGGGCGATGGTAGAGCACATCGTCGCGCCAGCGGTCGCGCAGATCGGTGATCTTATGGCCCCCGATACCTTTGTTGGTGTAGCTGATCCGCCGTTCGGGCCACCGGGCGGTGACCAGTTCGGTGAAGATCCGCACGTAGCCGCCGCCCAGTGGCGCTTCGGCGCCGCGCCGGCCGCAGTCGGTGATGCTGTCGCCGATGAAGAGCAATTGCTGTCCATCCTCGATCCACAGAGTGCCCATCTCGCCTCCTTTGGGTGTGCTTTGCCGTCCGCATGGCCTGCGGAAGGCTCAAACCTAAAGAAAAGCGGCGGGCCCGGCCATCGCGCCAGTAGTTGGCCCTCCCGCCGCCGGGCCCCCGGGGCTGGCACAGAACTTGCCTGGCTCCCGCCGGCAAAAAAAGTGAAACACTTTGCCGCCGGTTTCCGTCAAATAGCAGTGACCCTTGGCCTGTTCCGGTTCAACCCAGGAGTGTATCCATGAAAAAATGGCTCATCATTCTCATCGTGCTGGCCCTGGCCGGCGGGGGGGCGTACGCCTATTTCACCCATTCGGGCCAGGACCAGGCCACCGGACCCAAGACCGTGACGGTCAGCCGGGGGACCATCGTCGAGAAGGCCCTGGCCATGGGCGAGATCCTGCCCCGGCACGAGGTGGCGGTGAAATCCAAGATCTCCGGCACCGTGGCCAAACTCTTCGTCGAGGACGGGGACCCGGTGAAGGAGGGCGAGCCGCTCTTAGAGGTGAAACCCTCGCCCACCCCGCTCGAATACGCCCAGTCGAAGCGCACCCTGGAGATGCGCCTGCTGGTCGAGACGCAGCGCCAGGCCGATCTCGAACGCACCAAGGGATTGCTCGAGCGCGGCATGGTCTCCCAATCCGAATACGACAAGGCGCGCGAGGCCTTTGAGCAGGCCGCCCTGCAGCGCCGTCTGGCCGAGGAGGAGCTGGCCATCCTCGACAAGGGCAAGGCAGTGGTCGCCGGCCGTTCGGTGGAGAGCCTCATCCTCAGCCCGGTGGCCGGCAGCATCCTCAAGCTGAACGTGGCGGTGGGCGACCCGGTGGTGCCCCTCACCTCCTACCAGCCAGGCACTGAACTGCTGACCCTGGCCGACATGTCGGACCTGCTCTTCAAGGGCACGGTGGACGAGATCGACGTGGGCAAGATCCGCGAGGGCATGCCGGTCGAACTCAAGGTGGGCGCCTTCCCGGACAAACTGGTCCAGGGGGTGCTCTCGCGGATCTCCCTCAAGTCGCAGAAGAAGGACAACGCCACCGTCTTCGAGGTGGAGATCACCCAGCTGCAGGTGCCCGAGGACATGGTGCTGCGCGCCGGGTACTCGGCCAACGCCGACATCGTCATCCGGCGGGCCGCCGAGGTGTTGCTGCTGCCCGAGCGGGTGGTGGAGTTCCGCGGCGACTCGACCCTGGTGCGCCTGCCGGCGGCCACTGCCGACGCCCCGCCCGAGGAGCGGCTGATCA
Organism: Candidatus Latescibacterota bacterium; assembly: GCA_020852055.1. Classification (GTDB taxonomy): domain Bacteria; phylum Latescibacterota; class UBA2968; order UBA8231; family UBA8231; genus SICG01. The sequence continues at coordinate 4,898 of JADZBP010000249.1, read as the reverse complement.
AAGCGGGCATGTCCGACGGGATCAACCTCGAGGTGCAGAGCGGATTGGAGGAAGGGGCGGTGGTGCTGGAGAAGGAAACCAAGGAGATCAAGTAGTGTACCTCTGGGAGCTGGTCAGCCAATTCCTGCGCGATATGCGCGCCCGCAAGCTGCGCACCCTCCTGGCGATGTTCGGCATCGCCTGGGGCACGGTGGCGGTGGTGCTGCTCCTGGCCATCGGCGGGGCCTTTCACGCCGCCTCCAACAAGGCCATGCACGGCATGGGCGAGAGCATCGTCATCATCTGGCCCTCGCGCACCACCAAACCCTTCGAGGGGTTGCAGCCGGGCCGCCCCGTCCAGATGAAGTCCAGCGACGTGATCGAGATGGGCCGCGCGCTTCCCGAAATCCTGCGCGCTTCCCCCGAGTTGACCCACTGGGGACGCACCCTGGCGGTGGGCAATCATCGGGTCAAGACCGGGGTGAGCGGCGTGGTGCCCGAGTACGAGTTCATGCGCAATATGATCCCGGTGGCGGGAGGCCGCTTCCTCAACGGCAACGATATGGCGGAGCGCCGGCGGGTGGTTTTCCTGGGCGATTCCCTGGCCAAGAAACTCTTCCCCCGGGAGGAGGCGGTGGGCGGCACCGTGTTGCTGGACGGCCGGCCTTTCACCGTGGTGGGGACCCTGCAGAAGAAGATCCAGAGTTCGTCCTATTCCGGGGCGGATGCCGACCGGGCCTTCATCCCCTACACCACCTTCATCACCCTGTGGGGCGACTGGAACGTGAACAATATCCTGGTGCAGCCCGATCCGCCCCGGGATTCGGAGCCGATGAAGAAGGCCATCTACACCTACCTGGGGCACAAGTATCGCTTCGATCCGGCCGACGAGGGCGCCCTCGGAATGTGGGACACCGTGGAGCAGGACCGTTTCACCGACTGGTTCTTCTGGGGGCTGCAGGCCTTCCTCGGGTTGGCCGGGGCCCTGACCCTGGGGGCCGGCGGCATCGGGGTGGCCAACGTGATGTTTCTCATCATCCGCGAGCGCACCCGCGAGATCGGGGTGCGCATGGCGGTGGGCGCGCAGGAATGGCATATCATGGGGCAGGTGATGCTCGAGGCGCTGTTGATCGTCGGCCTGGGGGGCCTGGGCGGGTTTGCCTTCTCGGCGCTGGTCATCTGGATCCTGCAGGTGGCCCCGCTGCCCGACTGGCTGGGCAAACCGGAGCTTTCCCTCATCGCCGCCCTGCCCACCCTGGCGGTGCTCTCGCTGGTGGGCATGCTGGCGGGGTACTTCCCGGCCCGCCGCGCCGCGCGTATGGACCCGGTCCGGGCCCTGGGGTTCTAGCCATGCTGCCCCTGGGTCACATCTTCAGAGAACTCTTCGCCGAGCGCACCCGGGTGCTGCTGACCATCCTGGCCATCGCCTGGGGCACGGCCTCCATCACCGTGATGCTGGCCCTGGGCGAAGGCCTGCGCACCGTTTTCGGCCGTTCCATGCGCGGCATGGGCGAGGGCATCCTCATCGTCTGGCCCGGCCAGACCTCCAAGGCCTTCGAGGGGGTGCCCGAGGGCCAGGCCCTGCCCATGGACCACGACGATCTGGAGCAGTTCCGGGCCGACATCCCCGAGATCGCCGCTCTCAGCGGCGAGTACACCACCTGGCGACAGATCCGCCACGGGAAGTTGCTGCGCACCGGCCGCATCGCCGGGGTGGACCCAGAGTACGGCCCCATGCGCAACATCATTCCCCAGGCCGGGGGGCGCTTCATCGATCCGCTCGACATCCAGCAGCGCCGGCGGGTCATCGTCATCGGCCCGCAGGTGAACAAGGAACTCTTCGGCGAGGGCGCCGACCCGGTGGGGCAGTACGTGGAGGTGGAGGGCCAGCCCTTCCTGGTGGTGGGGCTGATGCAGAAAAAGTACCAGACCTCCTCGTACGGCAGCCCGGACCGCGAGGCCTGCTGGATTCCCAGCTCCACCTTCGAGACCGTCTACAACGTGCGGCACTACGGCAACCTGGTGCTCAAGCCGAAACAGCCCGGCGACATGGAGCGGATCAAGACCCGGGTGCGCGAACTCAAGGCCCAGCGCCACGGCGCCAATCCCGAGGACGCGGAACTGGCCCGCTACTGGGACACCCTGGAGATGCAGGAGATCTCGGGCAATATCTTCTCGGGCCTGCAGGTGGTGCTGGGCATCATCGGCGGCCTGACCCTGATCGTGGCCGGGGTGGGCATCGCCAATGTGATGTATGTCTCGGTGAGCAACGCCACCCGGGACATCGGCATCCGCATGGCCGTGGGGGCGCGCGACTTTCAGGTGCTGGGGCAGTACGTGCTGGAGGGGCTGCTGGCCACCGCCATCGGCGGGGCCATCGGACTGGCCTTCAGCGAGGGGGTGGTCTGGGCGGTGGAGCAGATCCCCATGCAGGGGGAGTTCTTCGAATTCGTCGGCCGGCCGGTGCCGGTGCTCTCGCTGCAGGTGGCCCTGATCGTGGTCGGGGTCCTGGGCCTGATCGGTTTGCTGGCCGGTTTCTTCCCGGCCCGCCGGGCCGCCCAGGTGGACCCGGCCGAAGCCCTGCGTTACGAATAGGAGTGTGCCATGATCCGCACCGAGCAATTGCGCAAAGTGTACCAGATGGGCAAGGTGGAGGTGGAAGCCCTGCGCGGGGTGGACCTGCACATCGGGCGGGGCGAACACGTGGCCATCCTGGGTCCCTCGGGGTCGGGCAAGTCCACCCTGATGCACCTCATCGGCTGCCTCGACACCCCCAGCACCGGGCGCTACTGGCTCAACGGCAAACCGGTGGAGGGTCTCACCCGCAACCAGCTGGCCCTGGTCCGCAACCACCAGATCGGCTTCGTCTTCCAGAGCTTCAACCTGCTGGCCCACGCCACCGCGCTGGGCAACGTCGAGCTGCCCCTCATCTACCAGGGCATGAACCGCCGCCAGCGCCGCCAGCGGGCGGCAATCTTGTTAGAGCGGGTGGGACTGGGAGACCGCATGGAGCACCGGCCCAACGAGCTGTCGGGCGGCCAGCGCCAGCGGGTGGCCCTGGCCCGGGCCCTGGCCACCGAGCCGGACCTGATCCTGGCCGACGAGCCCACCGGCAACCTCGACACCGCCTCCGGCCAGGAGGTGGTGCGGCTCTTCGAGCAGCTGGTCGGGGAAGGCAAGACGGTGATCGTGGTGACCCACGACCTGGAGATCGCCCGCCGCGCCCGGCGCATCATCCGCCTGCGCGACGGCCAAGTGGAAGAGGACGGCCCCAGCACCCCCAAACCAGAAGCCTAGCCCCGCGCCTAGAAAGAGGTCGTCATGGTTCGCCATCTTGTCGCCATCCTGCTTTGCGCCCTGCCCCTGGCCGCCCAGGAGCCCCTGCGCCTGTCCCTGGAGGAGGCGCAGGAGATCGCCCTGGCGAATAATCTGGGGTTGCGCAGCACGCAACTGGGGGTGCGCATCCAGGAGCAGAGTGTGGCGGTTGAAAACGCCCGTTTCGGGCGCTCGCTGGACCTGAGCCTGTCGCGGGAGAGCAACCGCTCGCCCTCCTTCTCGAGCCTCGAAAAGGTGGCGACCCTCTCCAGCACCGTGCTGAGCACCGGGCTGGGGCTGAGCCAGCAACTGAAAACCGGCGGCCGGCTGGGACTGCAGTTCAGCAACCAGCGCAATTCGAGCAACGCGGCCTTCAATCTCATCGATCCCATCTACAGTTCCGGGTTGAACCTGAGTTTCACCCAGCCGCTCTTGCAGGGCCGGGGCCGGATCAGCCGCATCGGGGTGGATTTTGCCCGGGTGGGGGTGGAACAGAGCCAGGTGCAGAACGAGGGCCGGGCCCGGCAGTTGCGGGCCGAGGTGGGCCAGGCCTACTGGAATCTGCTCTTCGCCCGCGAGAATCTCAGGGTCAAAGAACAGTTTCGCGAGGGGGCGCGGCGGGTGCTGGAAACCGTGCGGGTGCGCGCCGCCATGGGGGTGGACAGCAAGAGCAGCATCCTGCAGGCCGAGGTGGAGGTGGCCCGGCGCGAGGAAGAGGTGGTCGCCGCCGAGGGCACGGTCGCGCAGACCGAGGACGCCCTCTGCAGCCTGCTCAATCTCGGGCAGCGCCCCGCGGGTCTTGAACCCACAGCGGCGCCCGAACTGGCCCCCTTCACCGGCAATCTGGACCAGGGCATGGCCCTGGCCCTGGCCCGTGACCCGGAATACCGGCAGCTGCAACTGGAGCTGAAGAACCTGGAACTGCAGCTGGCCCTGGCCCGCGACCAGGTCCGCCCGGCGGTGAACCTGAACGCCGCGGCCGGGCTGAAGGGTTTGGGCGGCAGTTACGGCGACGATCTGGAGGTGCTCAGGGATCTGGACGCCCGTTCCTGGCAGGGCAGCCTGAGCCTGCAGGTGCCGCTGGGCCAGAGCCCGGCCGATCAGCAGTTGGGGCAGCGCCGGCTCGAAAAGGAGCGCCGTACCCTGGATTTGGCGAACCAGCGGCAGTTGCTGGAGCAGCAGGTGCGCCAGCGTTTCCGCCAGTTGGGCATCGACCGCCGGCGCGCCGAAGTGGCCCAGTTGGCCGAGGGACTGGCCGGGCAGAACGTGGCCGAGGAGGAGGAGCGGCTGAAACTGGGCCTGTCCACCGCCAGGCTGGTGCTCGACGCCCAGGACGACCTGGCCCAGGCTCGCGCCAGCCGGCTGCGGGCTGCGGTCGATTACAACCAGTCGCTGATCGAATGGCAGCGGCTCACCGGAGAGTGAAGATGAAACCCAGAATGTTCTGCGCCGCGATGGTTTCCCTGCTGGCCTGCCAGGTTTCGGCCCTGCAACTGGGTGCGGGCGGGTATGGCCTGGCCCTGGGCAACGAACCGGTGGCCAGGGGGCTGCGGCTCAATCTGCGCGATCACCAGGTACAGCGGGTGGACGGTCTCAACCTGACC
>JADZBP010000248.1 GCA_020852055.1 Candidatus Latescibacterota bacterium | reverse complement strand
TTGCGGAAGTAGAAGATGAGGATCGTGGCCAGGGCCACGGGGAAGAGGGCGGTGGCGGCGACGAAGATCATCACCACGCCGACGAAGACGATGATCAGCATAGGTACCAGCAGGATCAGTTCCATCTGCGCACCTCCTTTGGGCATGAGCCCTATCTAGATACTAGACAAATACAGGCACAGGCGCCATTGAAAATCTGGATCGATGCCGACGCCGCCCCGCGCGACGTGAAGGAAATGGTCTTCCGCGCGGGCAAACGCCTCAACCTGCAAACGGTGCTGGTGGCCAACCAGTGGCTGCAGGTGCCGCCCGGCAACCCGCTGGTTGCCGCTGTGCGGGTCGAAGGCGGCCCGGACATGGCCGACGAGTACATCGCCGCCGAGGCGCAGCCCGGCGACCTGGTGGTGACCCAGGACATCCCCCTGGCGGCGCTGCTGGTCCCCAAGGGGGTGGCGGTCCTCGATCCGCGGGGCAAGGAACACACCGCCGAAACCATCGGCGAGCGGCTGGCCATGCGCGATTTCCTCGATCCCTTCCGCACGGTCGGGGCGGTGAGCGGCGGCCCCCCGCCCTACGACGCCCGCGCCAAGCAGGCCTTTGCCGAGGTCCTCGACCGCACCCTGACGCGCCTGCTGCGTTCCCGCTGAGGGCCGCGCGCGGCGAGACTGGTTGTGCCCTGCCCCGCAAATTGGTATCCTTCCGCCTTCAACCCACCCCCAACCGAGGAGGTCCGCATGATCCGGCGCGCATTCACCATGAAGCTCAAACCCGGGGCCATGGCCGAGTACAAGAGACACCACGACGAGATCTGGGCCGAGCTGGTGGCCGAGGTCCGGCGCAGCGGCATCGCCACCATCACCACCTTCGAGGCCGACCCGGTGCTTTTCCTCTTCTCGGAGATCACCGACGAGGGCGCCTGGAACCGGCTGTGGACCTCGGACGTACACCGCCGCTGGGGTGAGGTCATGGAGCCGCTGATGCACTTCAAGGACGGGGTCGTCGATGCCGGCGAGCTGCGCGAGATCTTCCGCCTCGACACCGGCCTGGGCAAGAAGGGGGGCAAGAAGAAGGGCGCCAGGAAAGCGGCCAAAGCGGCCAAGAAGGTGGCCAAGGCAGTGAAGAAGGCGGTGAAGGAAGCGGCCCGGAAGCTCCCCGCCAAGCCGGCCAAGAAGGCGCCCGCCAAAAAGAAGGCTGCGGCACCCAAAGCCCCTGCCAAGAAGCCGGCCAAGAAGGCCGGCAAAGGAAAGTAAGGGCCATGGCCGGGATAGAGCTGAAAGGCAAGGTGGCGGTGGTCACCGGGGCCAGCCGCGGGTTGGGCCGACAGGTGGCCGTGGAGTTGGCGGCGCAGGGCGCGGCGGTGGCCCTGGTGGCCCGCGGCGCTGCGGCCCTCGAAGAGGTGGCAGCCCAGTTGCGCCGGGCCGGGCAACAAGCCCTGGCGGTCCCCGCCGACGTGACCGAGGTCCAGCAGGTGGCGTCCCTGAAAACCAGGGTGGAGGCGGAGCTGGGGGTACCCACCATCCTGATCAACGCCGCCGGCATCTTCGGACCCATCCAGCTGATCAAGGACAGCGAGCCGGCGGCCTGGGTGCAGACCCTCCAGATCAATACCGTGGCGCCCTATCTGACCTGCCGCGCCTTGGTGGGCGGCATGATCGCCCGGGGCTGGGGCCGTATCCTCAACTTCACCTCCGCCGCCGCCCTGCATCCGCCCGGGCCGCTGAATAGCGCCTACGGCACCAGCAAGGTGGCCCTCAACCAGTTCACCCGGCACCTGGCCGCCGAACTGGAGGGCAGCGGCGTGACCGCCAATGTCATGCACCCGGGGGATGTGAAGACCGAGATGTGGGCCGATATCCGCGACCAGGCCAAGGCCATGGGCCCCGAGGCCGAGGCGTACCGGCAGTGGGTGAAGTGGGTGGAGCAGACCGGCGGCGACGACCCAGCCAAGGCGGCGCGGCGGGTGTTGCAGTTGATGGGTGAGGGGATCAACGGGCGTTTCCTGTGGATCGAGGAGCCGCTGCAGGCCCCCATCCCCAGTTGGGGCGAGGTCGAGGGCCAGCAACCCTGGAAGAAGTGAAGCCGATCGCAGGGGAGGGCAGGCCTCACCGAACCGAGACCATCTTGCGCACCTCGCTGAATGTCCCGGTCTGTATCCGGCACAGGTACACGCCACTGGCCGCCACCCGGCCGCTCTCGTCCCTGCCATCCCAGGTCGCGGAGTAGGCGCCGGCAGGCAGCACCTGGTCGACGAGGGTCCGGAGATGCTGGCCCGTTGCGGTATGAACCGCCAGCCGGACCCTGCCCGCCGTACCCAGCTCGTAGCGAATGGTCGTCTGGGAGTTGAAGGGATTGGGGTAGCTCGGTGCCATTCCCGACCGGGTTGGGGAGGCCGTCGCGCCGTCGGCGACCACGGTCACCGTCGGCTCGATGGGCTGCAGCACAAAATCGGGGAACAGATCGGCGGTGTGATCCATACGCGTCGCGTGCGACAGGTTCCAGAAGCCATCGTAGTCCTTGTCGCTCGCATCGAAATCCAGGAACGACCAGCTGATGCCGAGGATCTCCCCCTCCCGCAACTGGTGGACCACGCTGCTGTCCGGGCCGGCCCAGTTCAGGTCGTCGAAAGGCGTGAGCGACACCTCCTGGAACACCGTGCCCTTCCCTCCCGGGACGCCATCGTACTGCCAGCCCACCTGGGCGTACGGCAGCTGGCACACCCACTGCCCCTTGCCCCACAGCCACATCGTCCAGTCCGGTTGCTCGGGCGGCAGGAACACGTGATAGTTCTGCGCCTGCGCGCTCCGCCAGCGGTCCTCCAACTGCTGATTAGAGAACCCGTTGTAGATCCCCCCGCTGTGGTCCGCGTCCACCACGATCTCCCAGATATCCCCGCCCCAGATGCCGTCCGGGGGGGCGCCGCGGTCCACGTTGTGGATATCGTCATACGCCGCCACGGCAAAATAGAGCCGGTTGCGGGTATGGCTCCATCCCACCGCCGTCCGCACGCCCAGGTCCTGCTCGTCGAACTGCTCCCCCAGGCCCCGCACCGTCTCCATCAACTCGGCCGTGCCGGTCCAGTACCTCTCCGGGACCATTTGCCAATCGCTCAGATCACCGTCGATAGACGGCTCAAGGCCGTCGGGGAACTGGAAAACCGGGTAGCTCAGGTCGGAGGGAAAGTGAGCCCCGGCGGGACCTGCCTGGCCGACCAGGAGGGCGGCCACGAGAAAGGGCAATACCAGAACACGCATCTTCATCCTCCCCTCGCTGTGGGACAGCGTCTGTTCCTAGGCTTGCGCTTTCCACTGTTCCAGCCAGGCGTACCCCTTGGGCAGATGGGTCCCCCGGGCCTGCTCGGCCGCATCGGCGTAAAGCTGCAAGAGCCGGCATTCGGCCTCGGACATGCCTTCTCCTGTCGATGCAGCGGTGTTTTCCACCACTTCGGCGATGGAATTCATCGCCGGCAGCGCGCAGGTGATCTCCTGGTTCGACAGGACGAAGCGCAGGGCCGCGCGGGGCAGACTCACCTCGGCCTGCTGCAGCTCCTGCAAGAGCGGGTCCGAGGGCGCCAGTTGCAACAGCCCCCCGGCGGCAAAGGGCTTGATGGCGATGACTCCCACCCCGGTCTGTTGGACCAGGGGCAGCAGCTCGGCATCCTCGCAGGGAGAGGTCATGCAGTCGGCCTGCTGCCGCGCGGTTTTGGGTGCCGGGGTGCCGCCGGGAAGTGGTTCCATCCAACGATCCTTGACCTGCCCCCACGAGGTGGACGGGACCAGGGTGAGGGGGGAGAAGCGTTGGTACTGGAAATTGTACGGCAGCATCACGTAATCCAGCTCCGGATAGGTGCGCAGCATCTCCACCAGCACCGCGTGGTCGTGGGTCACCAGGCCAACCGCCCGGATCTTGCCCGCCTTTTTGGCCTCCTGCAGCGCCCCGAAGCGGAGGGCCACGTCGCCTCTGGCGGTGTTGGCTTCCATGTAGATACGGTACAGATCGATGACGTCGGTATTGAAGGTCTTCAGGGCGTAGTCCACCTCCTGGGCAACCTGTCTCTTGTCCCACACCGTGACCAGCGAGAGCACCACCTGCTGGCGCACTGGTCCCAGCACCTCGCTCATCAGCCCGAACTGCTGGTAGGTGTGATCGTAGATGTCGAAGAGGTTGATACCCAGCTCCAGACCTTTGTTGATCTGCGCGCTTCGCTCCTGCGGGTTGAGCCGGTTGGCGTCGGTCAGATGGGAGCCAAAGCTCACCTCCGAGACGCGGATACCGGTCTTGCCCAGGCTGCGATATCTCATGCCCTCCGAGCTGGCGGCAGCCAGCTGGGCGCGGTCTTCCGCCAGCAGGCGTTGAGGGTTGAGCCAGGCCCCGGCCCCGAGCACGGCGGCCGCCACCCTGGGGATGAATTGGCGGCGGGTCAACGCCGCGCTGCTCGCCAATGACGCGGAAATCTCCGAAGATTTTTTCTCGTCCTGCATGACCATAGACTCCTTCCAGTTGTACCGCATGTTCGACTAGTTGCGTTCTCTTCTTTCCCGGTTACTCCCTGTGGCCCGAAGCGCCGGTCTTGACCTGCCCCCAGTGCAGGCGCTCGACCGCACTGGCCTCATCGGCGCGCACCAGGATCTCCACCTCGAAGAGCACCGCCGGACCCAGGGCCTTGATCTGGAGGTTGTCGGCCATGGTGCCCGGGGGGAAGGCGATCTCGAGCCACTGGTCGGTGGCCCCGGTCTTCTCCTCGAGGGACGCGGTGCCTGCGCCGACGGGTTCGCGCACCCCGATGATGGGATCGAGGTGACCCCCCAGGTAGGCATGGATTTGGTACTCACCGCCGGGCTGGCCGACGTAGAGCCGCAGTTTTTCCAGGCGGAGCGGCTCTTCCCACTCGAACACCCAGGTGCCGCCGCTGACCCAGGTGAAGAACCTCGCTTCGGGGTCGGGCGGAACCTTGCCATCCTGGAGGCAGGAAAGATCTCCCTCGCTGGCGCTCCAGACCGTCGCCCGGCTCACCGCGTCAGGGGCGATGTTCCGGCTGGAAGCGCGCAGCGCGGAGAGGGCGGCCAGCAGGACCAGGCCTGCCACCGGAAGGAGCAGGGAGCAGGTGCGTTTCATCAGGCAGGTTCCCGAGAGAAAGTCCCTCACGGCCGCTTCCCGCCCTTTGGCGAAAAACCCGGCAAGAGGACTCACTCTAGGGAATATGCACAAAACCGGGAGGCGTTGGCGCGGCCAATGCTGTCAGGGGGAGTACCCGGGTGGTGTTGGCCGCGGTGTGCGGGCCGGCTCATTGCGTGCGCTGGTCGCGCAGGATGAGCGCCTGCGCCACCGCTTCCTCGAAGGCAACCAGATCGCGCAGCGGTTTTTGCAGCACCAGGTCGAAGAGTGCCCTCCGGGGATCATCCGCTTCCAGCACCCAGCCGGAAAACAGGATTCGGGCTACGGCAGGATCGATGGCCTGAATCCGCCGCGCCAGTTGGTCCCCGGAGATTCCGGGCATACCCAGATCGAGGATCGCCACATCGTATCTGCCGGCGGCGAACTGCTCGAGCGCCTGCTGGCCTTCGGTGAAAAGCTCAACCTGGTGGTAGGCGCCCAGCACTTCTTTCAGGACCCCGCCGACCACCGGGTCGTCCTCGATGACCAAGATCCTGCCGGTGCGTGCGGCAAGGGCGGGGCTGGGGCTCGGTGGGACCTGGATCTCCTCTTGCCACAGGGGCAGCCTCAAGTTGAAGGTGGCGCCTTTCCCCGGGGCGCTCGCCACCGCCACCGTGCCTCCCCAATGGGTCACGCTGTTGTGCAGGGTCGACAACCCCAGGCCGGAGCCCACATCCATCTTGGTGGTGAAGAAGGGCTCAAAAACCCGCAGGCGGGTTTCCTCGTCCATGCCGATACCCGTATCGGTGAAGTCGAGCCGAACAAATTGCTCTTCCAGGGTGGTGCGGATGGAGATCCGGCCCCCTTCGGGCATGGCGTCCACCGCGTTGAAAAGCAGATTGATCAGCAGGTCGTTGAGTTCGGACGGGGTGCCCTTGATGGTCGGCGCGGCCGCCAGTTCGGTATACACCTCGATCGCCAATCCTTTGGCTTCGGGTTCATCCTTCCATTTTGGGCGGGTCATCTCCACCACCCCGTCGATGATCTTGTTGAGCGCGAGGGGAAGCAGGGTTTCGGCGTTTGTCCCGCGCACCGACAGGTGCAGGCGATGGACCAATTCGGCAGCGCGGGTGCCCGCCTCGAGGATCATGTCCGCCAGGCGCTGGGTCTTGGCGTCGTTGCTGGTCATCCGCAGCAGGTCGGCGGGGGTCAGCACGCCGGTGAGCAGGTTGTTGAGGTTGTGGCAAACCCCTGCCGACAGTTCGCCCACGGCCCGCAGGCGCTGGATCCGGATCAGTTCCTGCTCCAGGCGTTTGCGCTCGGTGAGGTCGCGCGCTGCGGCAAAAACCCCGATGACGGTCCCAGCCTCGTCGCGGTACACCGAGGCGTTGTAAAGCACCGAGATCACCCGCCCGTCGCGGTGCCGCAACTCCATGGGGTAGTCCCGCACCAACCCGTCGTGAAATGCCCGCTGATAACCACGGCGCGCCGTCTCCGGCTCGGCGAAATAGTCACAGAAATCGGTGTCTATCAGTTCTTCGCGGGGGTAGCCGGTGGCAGTCTCTGTCGCCTGGTTCACATCCATGATCTTGCCTTCGGGGCTGATCGTTACCAGGGGATCGAGACTGGCCTCCAGCAGGCTGCGGTTATAGGCGTTCGCCCGGCGCAAGGCCTCCTCTGCCAGCTTGCGTTCGGTGACATCGCGGATCACGCCAAAAACGCCGGCCACCCTGCCCCGGGCATCGTACACCGGCCCTTCGGTAGCCAGGAACACGCGCTGGTTGCCCTTGATGGTCAGGACTTCTTCGTCGGTCTGCGGGGCCTCTGCAGCCATGACCCGCCGGTCTTTTTCCATCAGCCAAAGGGCGTCGTCAGGCGAAAACAGCGCCCGGACATCCTTGCCGATCACCTCTTCCTTGGTTGTGCCCATGGCGTGGCACAGACCGCTGTTTACCAGCAGGAACCGTCCCTCAAGGTCCTTCACAAAGATGGCGTCCTGGGTCCCGTCGACCACCTGCTGCAGCAGGGCCTGGCTGCGCTGCAGTGCCGCGGTCCGTTCTTCTACCTGTTGTTCGAGCTTGGCGTTGAGCCAGTGCAACTCCAGGTGGGTTTGCACCCGGGCGAGCAGTTCTTCCCGCTGGAATGGCTTGGAGATGAAGTCTGCGGCGCCCAGCCGCAATCCCTCCACCCGTTCCTTCGCTTCGGTGGACGCGCTGAGGAACATCACCGGGATGCGGCGGCTCTCCTCGCTGGCCTTGAGCCGCCGGCAGACCTCAAAGCCATGCAGGCCGGGCATGTGGATATCCAGCAGGATCAGTGCGGGGGGGGCGGCTGCCACCGAGGCCAGGGCTAGGGCGCCGCTGTCAGCCGGGCGCACCTGGTAGCCTTCGCCCACCAGGATCTCGGTCAGCAGTTGCAGCGATTCCACGCTGTCATCGACCACCAGAATGCTTCCCTTGCCGGTCATGTGGTTGCCTCCTCAGCCGCCTGCGCCGCCTGCAGGAGCGCAGAATATTGCAGGTGACCGGCCTGCTGTGCCAGTTGTTTTCCCAGGGCCGGGTCCAGCGCGGCGATCGGGCCGATGCTCCGGGAAATCTGTTCGCCATCGAGACTGATCAGGGCGCTGACCAGGGCGCGGCGCAGGTCGGCTGGCAGGGCGGCCAACGCCTGAGCCGGCACGGGGGGCTCCGGTGCGGCGCCTGTGGCCAGAGGCGCTGCCGCATACCGGTATTGGACGCCGAGGTGCCGGGCGAGGCAGTCGAAGATCTCCGCTGGCTGGAAGGGTTTGCGGACAAAATCGTCCATGCCGGCGGCCATGACCGCGTCGCGTTCCTCGCGGTAGACCGAGGCGGTGATGGCCGCGATCTTGACCTCCTTGCCGCCGGGCAGGGCCCGGATCTGCCGGGTGGCCTCCATGCCGTCCAGCAGGGGCATGCGGATATCCATCCAGATGAAGTGCGGCCGCCAGGCCTGAAATCTTTCGACCCCTGCCGCCCCGTTTTCGGCCACCTGCACCTCGAACCCCGCGCCTTCCAGGAGCCGCCGCAGGAGCAGCCAGTTTTCCACCTGGTCCTCGACGATCAGGACGCGGTGCACCGGCTGGCCCTCTGCCAGACCGATGACCCGCAACTGCTCGACCCTGGTGGCCGGCAATTCCGCTGGGGTGGCCACCTCGACCGGCAATTCCACCCGGAACAAAGACCCCTTGTCCGGGGAGCTTTGCACGCTGATCCGCCCTCCCATCAATTCCACGTGCTGCCGGGTGATGGCCAGACCCAGCCCGGTCCCTTTCTGGGTGGTCACGGCGTGCAGTTGGACAAAGGGCGCAAAGATCCGCTCCTGGTCCGCGGCGGGGATGCCGATGCCCGTATCCGCCACCTCGATGACCAGCAGCGGTTGTCCCGAGGCGCCAACGGGCTGGAGGTTCAGGCGCAGGGTCACCGTCCCCTGCAAGGTGTATTTGACCGCATTGCCGACGAGGTTGACCAACACCTGGCGCAGTTTGACGGCGTCGGCCCGGATGTACGGCGGGAAATCGGAGGCTGGGTCGAGGTCGAGCTGCAACCCCTGTTCCGCGGCGCGGGGGCGCATGAGACCGGTGATATCCGCCACCATTTCCCCCAGGTTGAGCGGCACCGCCTCGATGAGGGCGTGCCCGGCCTCGATCTTGGACATATCCAGCACGTCGTTGATGAGGCTCAGCAGGTGCTCGCCGCTGCGGTTGATGATGCCGAGGGTGTGGCGCTGCTCGTCGGAAAGGCCCGCCTCGTTGCGCATCAGGCTGGAAAAACCCAGGATCGCGTTCAGCGGGGTGCGCAGTTCGTGGCTCATGCTGGAGAGAAAGACGCTTTTGGCTTGGTTGGCTGCTTCGGCCTGTTCCCTGGCCACTTTGGCCCGGACCTGGGCCCGCCGCATCGCTTCGGCAACCGCCGAGATCATGATGCAGTTGAGGAAAAAGACGGCCATGCCCAACCAGTCGGCGGAATCTTTGATAAAGGGCAGCGGGCCGAAAAGTGGCCATAGGTAGAAGATGGTGAGACAGCAGAGGACGGTAGCCAGCAGGCCGGCGGCAAGGCCGCCGTAGAGGGCGGCGATCATCACCGCCGGGTAAAAGGTCAGCCAGGGGGCGCGTTGATCGAGGGAGCCCAGCAGTTTGATGCGCAGCAAGGCGGCGACGGCGACGGCAAGGAAGGCGACGACATAGCGCAACCAGGTCCAGTGCCTGACACTATTCCAGTTCCAGGTCATGGCATTTCCCCCCTTGCTGGCCCCGTCGATGCACCGAGGACTACGACCTGTGCGGGCGAGCGCCGATCATAAGAGAATGGAGCAAAACACTCTCCAAAATCTGCCCTGGTTCTTCAAGGTGTTGTTTTTCTGGATAGTTTGTCGATATCACCGGTGCTGGCCGGTAGCGCTCTGGGCGTTTGCGCGCAAGGGATGCGCGCAAACGCCCAGGGGGAGTGCCTTGATCCTGCCGCTGCGGGGTGTCCTTGTTCAGGATTTGGCGCTCTGGTCGTCAGACTGGGGCGTCGGTGAGGGCGGTCAGGGCTGGTGGTTGGTGTCGATGGGCGCCTCGTTGTTGGCCACAAAACGCTCGATGGTATTGATGGTGGCCGGGGAGGTGCGAAAGTCGGCAACCCAGGGGGTGCGGAAGTAGGCCTGTTTCTCGCGTGGCAGGCCGGCCAGCACCGCAGGGGGCAGGGAGAGCCGGTGCCAGTGGGTGGCCAGGTGGGCGTAGGCGCTGAGCACGGCCACCCGCGGCTCGGCTTTCTTCCAGATGGGGCCGGCGTGGCAGACGTTTTCGGTGAAGAAGACCGCGCTGCCGGCCGGGCAGGAATACCCCATCAGGAAAGGCGTGCGTTTGCCCTCTTCGAGGGAGAGATGATCGGGATGCATGGGGAAGTTGGCCTTGTGGCTGCCCACCACGAAGTGGGTGGCCCCGTCGTTTTCGTGCACGTCGGTCAGTTCGATGACCACCCGCACCATGCCGGCGTGGATGCGGCCGTTGAGCACCCGGTAGCCGAAGATGGGGTCGGCCTGCTGCGGCCCGCCCCCGTGCAGCGCGCCGTGGGCCTCGCCCTGTTTGCGCCAGATACAAACCGAACTCTCCACGCGGATGTCGGGGCCGATGAGATCGTGCAGGACCTCGATCACCTTGGGGTGGTCGATGAGCACGCTGGCCGGCCCGCCGGGCACGGCCCGGTGCTCGGGGGGCAGGGACTGGGGATCGTGTTTGATGCGGTAGATCTGGTCGCGGATGGCGGCGATCTGGTCGGCATCGAGGATGGCCGGCCGCACCAGAAAACCGCTCAGGTCGAAGCGGAAGCGCTCTTCATCGGTCATGCCCATCGGCTCTTTCTCCGTCGGTCGAGAGGGTGGTTTGCGCGGAGCGCTAATATACGTATTATTGCCCCTTCCCTATCAAGGGCGGCGCCCTGGTCGGCCGCCGCAAAAATCCCATGCCCAGGTGTATGCGCCCCCTCCTGCTTTGGTCCCTCCTCGCCCTGCTGGGCTGCGGCGGCAGCGCGCCTCCGGCCACGGGTCCGGCGGTGCTGCGCATCGGCTGGGCCGGCAGTCCCGACGCCCTGCACCCGGGCACCGCGGTGCTCAGCCAGGCCTATACCCTCTTCAATCTGGTCTATGATTCGATGTTCCGGCTGGAGCTGGACGGCAGCTTCACCCCGGTCCTGGCCCGCCAGTGGCAGGCCGCCGACGGGGGCCGCACCTGGACCTTTGCCCTGCGCGCTGGTTTTGTCTTCCACGACGGCCAGCCCCTCACCGCCCGCGACGTGGCCTTCTCCTACAACTTCTACCGCGACCATCCGGATTTTCCGCTGCTGGGCACCTACAGCCGGGTGCTGGAAGAGGTCCGCGCCCCCAACGACAGCACGGTGGTGATCCGGCTGCGCGAGCCGGTGCCCGATATCCTGAGCCAACTGGTATTTCTCTATGTGCTGCCCGAGCATGTCTGGGCGCCGCACGCGCAGGAGAGCCGCTTCAGCGACGCGGCGATGACCGGCAGCGGGCCCTTCTCGCTGAAGGAGTACCAGCCCGACCAGTTCGTGCGCCTGGCCGCCACCCGCCGCCACCCGCTCTATCCGCCCCAGGTCGATGAGGTCATCTTCCAGACCTTTGCCAATCAGGACGCCCTGGTCCAGGCCCTGCGCACCGGCCAGGTGGAGCTGATCACCGAGATGCCCAATACCGCCGTCGCGGCCCTGCGCCAGGAGGCCGGCATCCAGGTGGCCGCCGGGCCGCCGCAGCCGCCCGAGACCACCGATATCCTCATCAACCAACTGGACCCCGCCCACTGCCCGCCCGGCAGTGTCTGCTCGGGACACCCGGCCCTGCGCGACCGGCGGGTGCGCCAGGCCCTGGCGATGGCGGTGGACAAGCAGAAACTCATCGAGGTGGTGTTGCTGGGCATGGGCACGCCGGGGCTCACCCTCATCCCCGAGGGACTGGGCCACTGGTACAACAGCAGCTTGCAGGATTATGCCTTCGATCCGGGGCAGGCGCGCGCCTTGCTCGAAGAGGCGGGGTACCGGGACGGGGATGGGGACGGAGTGCGCGAGCTGCCGGATCACCGGCCGCTGGAGTTCCGTTTCAACTGGCCCAGCGACAGCCCGGCGGCGCCGCGCTCGGCCCAGTTGCTGGCGGCGATGTGGAAGGAGATCGGCGTTGCCACCCAGCTCCAATCGGTGGACCCCGACGCCCTCACCGCCGCCTGTTGTCCGGGTTTCGACTACGACCTGATCCTGTGGGCCTGGGATTCAGATCCCGATCCCGGCCTGCTGCTGGGGGCGATGCAGAGCGGGCGTATCCCCGCCGGGACCAACGAGACCGGGTACGCCAACCCCGAGTACGACGCGCTCTACCAGCGCCAGGCCGCCGAACTGGACCCGCAGCGGCGGCAAGAACAGGTGTGGGAGTTGCAGCGGCTCGCCCTGCAGGACGTGGTCTATATCGTCCCCTACTACGCCCACCGGGTCCAGGCCTGGCGCACCGATCACTTCACCGGCTGGCCGGCCAGTCTGCCCAAGGTGGCCCTCGAGCACCCCTCCGTGCTCACGGCGGTGCAGCCCCGGCGCTAACCCCGGCGGCCCGGCGGTCGCGCAGCGCGATCGCCTGCGCCACGGTTTCCTCGAAGGCGCGCAGGTCCCGGAGCGGCTTCTGGATGGCGAGGTCGAAGAGTTGCCTGCGGGGATCGTCGGCTTCCAGAACCCACCCGGAAAACAGGATCCTGGCCATCGCCGGATCCACTTCCTGCATCCGGCGCGCCACCTGATCCCCCGAGATCCCGGGCATACCCAGGTCGAGGATGGCCACATCGTACTGGCCTGCCTGGAGCTGGGCGAGGGCCTGCTTGCCGTCGGTATGGATCTCGACCTGGTGCCTGGCGCCCAGCGCCTCTTTCAGGACCTTGCCGATCATCTGGTCGTCGTCGATGATCAGCACCTGGCCGGGCCGGGCCGGCGCTGCCGGGTCGGGAGCGCCGGCGGCTGGCGCTGCCTCCTGCCACACCGGGAAGCGCAGGGTAAAGGTCGTACCCTGACCCGGAGCGCTGGCGACGCTCACCTTGCCTCCCCACTGGGTCACGCTGTTGTGCAGGGTCGACAGCCCCAGGCCGGTACCGACGGTCGCCTTGGTGGTGAAGAAGGGTTCGAAGACCCGCAGCCGGGTTTCTTCGTCCATGCCGATGCCGGTGTCGCTGAAGTCCAGGCGCACGAAGGCCCCATCCAGTGCGGTGCGGATGTGGATCTGGCCGCCGGCGGGCAGGGCATCCACCGCGTTGATGAGCAGGTTGGTCAGCAGGTCGTGCAGCTCGGAGGGGGTGGCCTTGATCAGGGGCAACTCGGCCAGTTCGGTTTTCACCTCGATGGCCAGGCCCTTCTGCTCCGGCTGGTCCTTCCAGCGCGGCTGGGTCAATTGCACCACCTTGTCGATCGTCTGATTGAGCGCCACGGGCGTCGGCGGCTGGGCCGGCCCCCCGCGCACCGATTGGTGCAGCCGATGCACCAGTTCGGCCGCCCGCGTGCCGGCCTCGACGATCAGCCCGGCGAGGCGCTGGGTCTTGGGGTCGTTGCTGGACATGCGCAGCAGTTCCCCCGGCGTCAGCACCCCGGAGAGCAGGTTGTTGAGGTTGTGGCAAACCCCCGCCGACAGTTCTCCCACCGCCCGCAGGCGCTGGATCTGGATCAGTTCCTTTTCTATGCGTTTGCGCGCCGTGATGTCGCGCGCCGCCGCAAACACCCCGATGACTGCCCCTGCGGTGTCGCGGAAAACCGAGGCATTGTAGAGCACCGAGGTCACCGGCCCGTCGCGGTGCCGCAGCTCCAGGGGATAGTCCCGCACCAGCCCGGCGAGAAAGACCTGCTGGTACCCGCCGCGGGCCTGATCCGGCTCGGTGAAGTAGTCGGAAAAGTCGGTGCCCAGCAGTTCGGCGCGGGTGTAGCCAGTGGCGATCTCCGTCGCGTGGTTGGCGTCGGTGATCTTGCCCTCGGGGCTGATGGTCACCAGGGGGTCGAGGCTGGCTTCGAGCAGGCTGCGGCTATAGGTGTTGGCCTGGCGCAGGGCCTCTGCGGTCTGCCGGTGCTCGTCGATTTCTTCTTCGAGTTTTTCGAGATCCTGGGCCCGCTGAATGGCCAGCATGGCCTGCTCCCCCAGCCGCTCCAGCACCTCCAGGTCGCGCTGGGTGCAGCGGTGGTTCGTGCTGCCCACGGACAGGACCCCCATCACCTCGCCGTCGAGACGCAGGGGGACCGCGCCGCCGTGGCGGGGGGGCAGCCTGGCCGATTGCGCCAGCAGTTGCTGGTTCTCGGGCCGCAGCTCGGGGTTCATGCCGCCGGTGGCGTAGGCGTAGAAGGCCGCCTTCCCGGAGGAGTAGACCTTGCCCGAGGTGTCTTCGCCGGGCAGCAGGCGGATATGTTGGTAGGTTTGCCAGTCGTGGCCCATCTCGGCCCGTGGGACCAGCGCGCCTTCGGCGGCGTCAAAAAGGAAAAGGGTGACATGCTCGGCCGACACCAGGCCCTGGGCCTGCTGCACCACCACCTGCAGGACCTCTTCGACTTCGGAGGTGAGGGCCAGTACCGAGATCGCCGCCGCCAGGGCTTCGCTCTCCCTGGCCCGGTGCTCCAGTTGCTGCCGGGTCTGGGCCAGTTGTTCGAGATCCATCAGGCGCTGATAGCCCTCATGTACGACCTGGGCGAACCCCTCCAGGATCTGGAGATCGCGGTCGCTGAAGGCGTTTTCGCGGATGCTGTTCATGGCCAGGGTGCCGCCGGGGAAGGGCACGTCGACGACGCTGCGGGCCTCTTCCCCAACACCGTCCTGATAAGACTCGATCTCGGCCCGGGTGCGGCGGTAGAGCAATTGCCCGGTGGCGATCACCTGCTTGAGGCTGGGGGGCAGGGGGAGGTGTTCGTGGCCCTGCAGGGGCCAGTCCTCCGGGGCAAAGGCGGTGGTGTAATAGCAGAAGGTGCCGGCCTGCTGATCGATGAACTGGATGCTGGCGAAGGAGAAGTCCACCCGTTTGCCCAGTTCGTGGTCGATGGCCCGGACGACCCCTTCCCAATCGGCGACCTGCTGCATCTGCAGCACCTGGTTGCGGATCTGCTGCAGGCTGAGGTTGAGGTGCAACTCCTCCTCGGCCCGCTTGCGCTCGGCGGTTTCCTGCTCCAGCGCCCGCAGGTGCTGGGTCCTTTCGATGGCCAGCGCGGCCGGCCCGGCCAGTTGTTCGAGCAGGAAGAGGTCGCGCGCGGTGCAGAGGCGCTGCCCGGTATTGACTGCCAGGGTGCCCAGGATGCGCCCGCCGATCTTGAGGGGCGCCACCGCCCCGGCGCCGCCGGGGTTTTGCAGCGACCTGTGCAGCAGGGATTGGTTCACCGGCCTATAGGCATCACCGGACAGGCCGAGGCGGTGGTCGTAAAGGGTGGACTCGCCGGAGACGAATACCCGCCCGGATACGGCCTCCCCCGGTTGCAGCCGCAGCTGTCGGTACACCTGCCATTCGTGCCCCACCTGGGCGCGGGGGATCAGGGCGCCCTCGGCCTCGTCGTAGAGGAAGAGGGTGCCCCGCTCCGCCCCCACCACTTGCTGTGCCTGCTCCACGATGGTCTGCAGCACCTGATCGATATCGACTTCGCTGGTCACGGCGGCAATGGCCCGGGCCAGGGCTTCGGCCTCCAGGAGTCGGCGTTCCAGGGCCTCCAGATCCATCGGTATTCCTTTCCGGCGAAGGGACCGCCCAAAGGCGCAAAAGAGCTGAAGCGCGATACCCCGCGGCCCTGTAGGTAATATTCCCAAAAATGCCGATTCGCGGTATCGGGTGCCGCACCCGGCCGCGTGAGGGACAGGCAGTGGCGTCGGCGGCGGCGGCAGCTCCGGGGAGCGGGGGATGCCCGCGCAGCCAGGACAGTTGCGCCGCCGGCAAGGGCGGTCTAGTTTAGCGATAACCTGTCCACCGAGGAGTCTCTTGCAGCGCTACACCGTGGTCCTGCGCAAAGCCGGCTGGGGTCTGTTCACGGTTGGTTTTGTCCTGGTGCTCAACTTCTTTCTCTTTCGCGTGCTGCCCGGCGATCCGGCCCGCGCCGGGGTGCGCGATCCGCGCCTCAGCCCCCAGGCCCAGGAGGCCATCCGCGCCCGTTTTGGCCTGGACCGGCCGGTGATCAACTGCCTCGAAAGTATCCACCCGCTGCGGCCGGGCCCCTGCTTCACCAACCCTCTCGACACCCAGTTCTTTCGTTATCTCGCCAACCTCCTCCAGGGCGAGCTGGGTTTCAGCTATCAGAACAGCCAGCCGGTGGCCGGCATCCTCCGCCAGCGGCTGGGGAACACGGTGCTGCTCCTGGGGGCCGGCCAGGTGCT
This sequence comes from Candidatus Latescibacterota bacterium, assembly GCA_020852055.1. Taxonomy (GTDB): domain Bacteria; phylum Latescibacterota; class UBA2968; order UBA8231; family UBA8231; genus SICG01. The sequence continues at coordinate 18,193 of JADZBP010000248.1, read as the reverse complement.
GGCGGTGCTGCTGGGGGTGCTGCTGGGCACGGTGGCGGCGTGGAAGCTGGGCACCCGCATCGACCACGCCGCCCTGGTGGCCAGCCTGTTGGCCTGGAGCCTGCCCACCTTCTGGCTGGGCATCGTGCTGCTCTTCTGGGGCAGCGGCCTGGGCCTGCCCATCGGCGGCATCCGCACCCCGGGCCTGGAGGCGGGAGGCTGGGCGTCGTGCATGGACCTGGCCCGGCATCTGGTGCTGCCCACCCTGACCCAGACCATCGTCTTCATGGCCGAGTACATGCTGATCATGCGCAGTACCCTGCTGGAGGTGCTGGCCCAGCCGTACATCCTCACCGCCCGCGCCAAAGGATTGAGCACCTTTCAGATCCTCAAGGATCACGCCCTGCGCAACGCGGCGCTGCCCCTGGTCACCCTGGTGGCCCTGAATCTGGGATTAACCGTGGCCGGGGCCATCCAGATCGAAACGGTGTTCTCCTGGCCCGGCCTGGGCCTGGCCACCTTCGAGGCGGTGAACCGGCGCGATTACCCGCTGCTGCAGGGGGTGTTTCTGTTGCTGGCCCTCAGCGTGGTGCTCGCCAACCTGGCGGCCGAACTGCTCTATTCCTGGCTCGACCCCAGGGTGCGGGACGAATAGGGCATGGACGGGTCCGCCGCCTGGCGTATGTTGCGGGGCAACCGTCTGGCTCTGGTCGGGGGGGGCCTGCTGGCCAGTGCCCTGGCCGCCGCCCTGCTGGCCCCCTGGCTGGCGCCCTATACTCCGGGTCTCCAGGCCGGCGGGGTGTACGCCCCGCCCGGAGCCGGCCACTGGCTGGGCACCGACGACGGGGGCGGCGACGTGTGGACCAACCTGCTCTACGGGGCGCGGGTCTCGCTGCTGGTGGGGTTCTTCGCCGCCTTCATCTCGGTGGCCATCGGCGCGGCGGTGGGCCTGGTGGCCGGCTTTGCCGGCGGCCGCACTGAAAACGCGCTCATGCGCCTGACCGACGTGGCCCTGGTCATCCCCGACCTGCCGCTGATCATCGCCCTGGTGGCCCTCACCCGGCCGCGCCTGCTGAACATCATCCTGGTCATCGGCCTGGTGGGCTGGGCCGGCACCGCCCGCCTGGTCCGCGCCCAGACCCTGGCAGTGAAGCAGCGGGCCTTCGTGCTGCGGGCGCGGGCCATGGGCGCCGGCCCGGTGCGCCTGATCCTGCGCCACATCCTGCCGCTGGTGATGCCGCTGGTGGTGGTCAACGCGGTGCTGGTGGTCTCCCTGGCCATTCTCAACGAGAGCACCCTCAGTTTCCTGGGCCTGGCCGATCCGGCGGTGGTCAGTTGGGGGCAGATGCTCAACTTCTCTTTCACCCGCGGGGCGATGAGTGCCGGCGCCTGGTGGGCCCTGGTGGCGCCTGGCCTGGGCATCGTCTGGGTGGTGCTGGGCTGCACCCTGCTGGGCCAGGGACTCGAAGAGTTGCTGGGGCCCCGGTCCTCGGGGCACCATCTGGGGCTCACCGCGCCGGCGCCCGGCCCGGCATCACCGGTTGACCCGGCGGCGCCCCTGCTGCGGGTGCGCGAGCTGAGCATCGAGTTTGCCGGTGAGCCGCCGGCCCGCGCCGTGGACGGGGTGAGTTTCGATCTGCACCAGGGCGAGGTGCTGGGGTTGGTGGGGGAGAGTGGCTGCGGGAAGTCCACGCTCCTGCTGGGCCTGATGCGCCTGCTGCCGGCCGGCGGGCGCCTGGTGGGCGGCCAGGTCGATTTTGGCGGCCGGGACCTGGCCCGGCTCGACGAGGTGGCGATGAACCAGGTGCGCTGGCGGGAGATCGCCCTGGTCTTCCAGGGGGCGATGAACGCCCTCAACCCGGTGCGGCCGGTGGACGACCAGTTGGAGGAGGCCCTGCGCCGCCACCTGCCCGAACTGGATGGCGCGGCGCGGCAGCGCCGGATCGGCGAGTTGTTCGAGCTGGTGGGTCTGGCCAAGAGCCGCCGGGGCGACTATCCGCACCAGTACTCGGGCGGCATGCGCCAGCGCGCCATGATCGCCCTGGCCCTGAGCTGCCAGCCCCGCGTGCTCTGCGCCGACGAACCGACCACCGCCCTCGACGTGGTGGTGCAGGCGCAGATCCTCGACCTCCTGGACCAGTTGCGCCGCGACCTGGGGTTGGCGGTAATCTTGGTAACTCACGACCTGGGCGCCGTGGCCCAGTTGTGCGACCGGGTCGCGGTGATGTACGGCGGCGCCATCGCCGAGCAGGCCGAAGCGGGGGCGCTCTTCGAGCGGCCGCGCCACCCCTACACCCGGGCCCTGCTGGCGGCCGTGCCCGACCTGGCCCATCCCGGCCGGCCCCTGGTCGCCATTCCCGGGTACCCGCCCCGGCCCGAAGCCCTGCCTGCCGGGTGCCGCTTTGCGCCCCGCTGCGGGTTGGCACTGGCCCGCTGCCACACCGAAACCCCGCGCCTGCAGGCTCTGGGCGGCGATGAGGTGGCCTGCCATCTGTTCGCGGGGGAGAGCGGCGGATGAAGCCACTGCTGGAGGCGCGCCAATTATATAAGACTTACCGGGGGCGCGACCACACCCCGCTGCGCGCGGTGGACGGGGTGAACCTGGCCCTGGAACTGGGTCAGGTGCTGGCCCTGGTGGGGGAGAGCGGCTGCGGCAAGTCCACCCTGGCCCTGACCCTGGCGGGCCTGGAGAAACCCAGCGAGGGGCAGGTGCTGTACGAGGGGGAGGATATCGCCCTCTTCAGCCGCGATCGCCTCCAGGTGCTGCGCCGGCGCATCCAGGTGGTGCTGCAGGACCCCTACGAGAGCCTCAACCCCACCATGAGTGTGGGGCAACTGGTCGCCGAACCGCTGCAGATCCACGGCCTCGCCGGCGACCGGGACGCCCTGGCCGCCCAGGTGGGCCGGGCGCTGGAAAGGGTGGGGCTGACACCGGCGGCGGATTTTGTGCCTCGCCGGCCGCACCAGCTTTCGGGTGGGCAGCGGCAGCGGGTGGCCATCGCCTGCGCCCTGGTGCTGGAGCCGGTGCTGCTGGTGGCCGACGAGCCGGTCTCCATGCTCGACGCCAGCATCCGCGCCGGCATCCTGAGTTTGTTGGCAGACCTGCGCCGCGAGCGCCACATCGGGGTGCTCTTCATCACCCACGACCTGGCTGCAGCCGCCTGCCTGGCCGACCAGGTGGCGGTGATGTACCTGGGCCGCATCGTCGAGCAGGGCCCCACGCCACAGGTGCTGGGCGCCCCGCGCCATCCCTATACCCGCGCCCTGCTGGCGGCCCTGCCGCCGGCCACGCCGCGCCAGCGCCGGCCCCGCGCCCTGCTGGCCGGCGAAACCCCGGGCCCCGGCCAGATCCCGCCCGGTTGTCGCTTCCATCCCCGCTGCCCGCTGGCGGCGCCTGCCTGTGGCCAACTCGATCCGCCCCTGGTGGTGGTTGACGCCGGCCATCGGGCCGCCTGCCCCGTGGCGGCCCCGGCGGCCTGAACCGGGCCGCCGGATTTGCGCACCGGCAGCGCTGTGGTTATATCAGAAACCGCAGATGCCCGAAACGCTGGCCCCGTAGGAGAGCAGCAGGTCGGCCATGGCGGTATTCTGGGAGAAGGTGGTCAACATCAGGGAGGAGTTGCCGTAGCGGTCTTGGGCGTGTACGTCGGCGCCTTTGGCCAGCAGGTAGCGGGCCACCTCCAACTGGCTCTCGCTCACGGTTTCCATGAGCGGGGTCATCAGGGTGCCCTCGGGGCCGGGCAGGGGTTTGCGGGTGGTGGAGTCGATAGGGACGGCGACGCGGCCGATGCGGCCGGGTTTGATCACGGCGCGTTCGTCGAGGCTGGCCGAGTATTCCTCGACCAGGGCTTTGACGATGTCGAGATGGCCCTTCCAGGCGGCCAGATGGATGGCCTGGCGCCCGTTGTCCTCCAGCTGCATGGTGGGCTGGGCGCCGGCGGCGATGGCGGCGCGCACCCCGGCCAGGTCGCCCTGGCGGGCGGCCTGTTCCAGGTCGGCGCGCGGATCGGGCCCGCAGGAAGAGCACAGCGCCGCGAGCAGGGAGAGCAGAGCGAGTATGGGCATAGATCAGAGCGGAAGGTTGGGCTTAGGGTACACTGGAGCGGGACAAATGTCAAAACATGGCAGTGAAGGCAAGGGTTGCCGGTACCTGGTCCTATGCTGGGCGCTGGCGCTGATGTGGCTGGCGGCCGGCTGCGGGCAAGAACCGGCGGCGGCCATCGTGGTTTCCGAGCCCTGGCTCAAGGAACCGATCCCCGGCCGGGCCATGGCCGCCGGGTTCCTCAAGCTCGAGAATCGCGGCGGCAGCGAGGAGGTGCTGCTGGGCCTCGAGTGCCCCGACGCGGCGGCGGTGGAGATGCACGAGATGTTCCACGAAGGGGATATGATGAAGATGCGCAAGGTGGCACGGTGGACCCTGCCTGCCCGCGGCAGCCTGGCCCTGGCGCCGGGGGGCGGGCACCTGATGTTCCTGGGCCTGCGCCGGCCGCTCAAGGACGGCGACACGGTCCAGTTGACCCTCCACTTCAAAAAAGCCGGCGACCGCACCCTCTCGATGCCGGTGAAAAAACCATGACCACGTTGCGGATCGCCCTCCTCCTGGTCGGCCTGTTCGCCCTGGCCGGCTGCGGTGGCCAGCCCCAGCCGCCGCCCGGCGACAAGCCCGAGTTACAGCGCTTCCCCTTTGGCGGCGATTTCACCCTCACCGATCAGCGGGGCGCCCCCTTCCGCCTGGAGGACCAGCGCGGCAAGATCGTGCTGCTCTTCTTTGGCTACACCTCGTGCCCGGACGCCTGCCCGACGACGCTGATCCGGCTCACCCAGACCCTCAAGTTGTTGGGCGAGGCGTCGGATCTGCTGGTGGTTTTCATCACCGTGGACCCGGCCCGCGACACCCCCAAGGCCCTGGGTGAGTACCTGGCCAACTTTGCGCTGCCGGCGGTGGGCCTGAGCGGTTCCGACGAGGAAATCCGCAAGGTGGCCACCCGCTACGGGGCTTCCTACCGGCGCGGCCAGGACACCGCCGAAGGCGGGTATCTGATGGACCACACCGACCGGGTTTTCCTGATCGACCAGCAGGGCGCCCTCCGCTACCTGGTCCCCCGCGAGCATACCCCGGAACAAATCGCCGAACTGATCGGCAAGCTGCGCTGAGTCCAGCCCGGCGCCCTGGCGGCCGGATGCGGGAGGTTTGAGCCTTGAGCGAACCCCTGATCGTCACCCGCAGCCGCCTGGTGCGCGAGTTGCGCGGCCTGGGCCTGGAGCCCGGCCAGATGGTGATGTTGCACGTCTCGGTGCGGGCCATCGGCTGGGTGGTGGGCGGGCCGGACCAGGTGCTCGCGGCGCTGCTGGAGGTGCTGGGGCCGCAGGGCACCCTGATGATGATGGTCTCGTGGGAGGACGGGACCTTCGAGCTGGGGCAGTGGAGCAGCGAGAAGCAGCGCGCTTACCTCGACGAGGCGCCGGCCTTCGACCCGGCCCGCTCGCGCGCCCACCGGCAGTGGAGCATCCTCACCGAATACCTGCGCACCTGGCCGGGCAGCTGCCGCAGCGCCCATCCCGACGGCTCGGTGGCGGCCGTGGGCCGGCTCGCTCCCTGGATCACCGCCGACCACCCCCTGCGCTACGGCCACGGCCCGGGTTCACCCCTGGCCAAACTCTGCGAGGCCGGGGGCCGGGTGCTGCTCCTGGGCGCGCCCTTCACCAGCCTGACCCTGTTGCACTACGCCGAACACGTGGCCCGGGTGCCGGGCAAACGGGTGGTTCGTTACCGCTGCCCGGTGCTGCGCGAGGGCCGGAAGGTGTGGGTGGAGCTGGAGGAGTACGATACCAACAACCTCATCGGGGAATGGGAGGGGGATGGGTACTTTGCGCTGATCCCGCAGGAGGCCCTGGCCCGGGGGCTGGGTCGGATGGGCCGGGTGGGTGCGGCGCTCAGTTATGTGTTCGACGCGGCGGCGTTGCACCGCTTTGCCGTGGCCTGGCTGGAGGAGAACCTGGGGCCGGTTTGAGACCGGCGCCCTTTTGCCCGGAGGGTGTAATGGAAGTCGATCCGCAGTTCTTTCGCCAGCACGGCTATGTGGTCCTGCGCAACGTGGTGCCGCCTGCACAACTGGCCGGCCTGCGGGACTGCTTCGAGACCCTGGTCGACAAGCAGCGGCAGGTCTGGGCGCAGCGGCGCGGGCCCAACGATCCGCCGGGAGGGGTCTGGGAGACCTCGGCCCAGCCCCGCCTCCTGTTCAACGAGGTGATCGACACGCCGACAGCGGCGGCGGCCGACTTCTGCCTGCACGACCACACCCTGGGGGTGAGCCGCCGGCTGATGGGCACCCCGGAGGCAGCCCTCACCGCCATGTTCCTGATGTGCAACCCGGTGCGCGACCACGGGCCGGCAGCCTGGCACCGCGATGTGGGGCCCGGGCACCCGGCCCCCATCGATGGCCTGACCGAATATATCCGTCTCTTCGGGCCGGCCTATGTGCAGTGGAACATCGCCCTGTGGGAGGACAGCGTGTTGTGGGTGGTGCCCGGCAGCCATCTGCGGCGCAACACCGAGGCGGAGGCGCGGCAGTTAGCCGCCGATCCCAAGGTGCCGCTGCCCGGCGGCCTGCAGGTGGAGTTGGGCCCTGGCGACGGGGTGGCGTACACCATCCCCATCCTCCACTGGGGCAGCAACTACAGCGCCAAACGCCGGCGCATCGTGCATCTGGGGTACCGGGCTTTTGGCGGCGAGGCGTTGTCTTATGTGCACTGGCGGCACTGGGACGGGGATTTTGTGCCCCAGCTCTCCGCCCCGGCGCAACAGGCCTTTACCCGCTTCGAGCAGTTGTGGCGGGAGGAGCACCGGCAGTTCGAGGTCCTCTTCCGCGCCGCCATCCGCAAGGACGCCGCGGGGTTCGCCCAGGCTCTGGCGCAGTTGCATCCCGGCGCCCAGGGGCGGATGGTGACCCTGGTGATGTTGTCGAAGGTGGCGGGCCGCCTCAGGGAACACCAAGCCATCCAAGCCCAGGGGCTGCCGGCTGCCGAGAGGGATAAAAAGATCAAGGCCCTGTGGTTCGGCACCGAGGTCTTCAACGACTGGGCCGGGCGTTTCTCCGCCGCCGAGGCGGAGCAACTGGGCGCCCGTTTTGCCGAGTTGGATCGCCGGCTCAGGCTGCCCGCCCCGCAGGCGGCGCCGGGTTTCCAGGGACCCCCCTCGGAGTACGAGCCCAATGCCATGCCTGCCGGTTTCGGGATGGAGGAATTCGTCGCCGCCTGGTAGCCGCGCCGCACAATCAAGGAGAAAGCTCATGGCTCAGTACCGCGCCGCCGTCATCGGTTTGGGATGGATGGGCATGTTGTACGACCTGGCTAAACGCACCGGGGTGTGGCAGGTGGACGACATCGACCGGCCCACGCCCCCGCTCGATCTGCACCGCAAGTTCCACCACCACACCCATCCGGGCAACGAGGGGCTGCCCGATTCCTATGCCGAGGCCCTGTGGGACCGGCCCGAGGTGGTGCTGGTGGCGGCTGCCGAGCGGGACCGCAAACGCCTGCAGGCCTTTGCCGAGCGCTACGGGGTGCAGGCCCTCTACGAGGACGCCGCCCAGATGCTGCGCCAGGAGCGGCCCGAAATCGTCGCCATCGCCACCAACACCAAACACCGGGCGGATCTCACCTGTCTGGCGGTGGAGTGCGGCGCCAGGGGCATCTTCACCGAGAAACCCATGGCCCACACCCTGGAGGAGGCCGACCGCATGGTGAAGGTGTGCGCCTCAGCCGGGGTGCCGCTCAGTTGCGGGGCCATCTCCACCACCCACCCTTCCTTTGGCCGGGCCAGGGCCCTGGTGCAGAGCGGGGCCATCGGCGAGTTGGTCTCCATCGAGGCGAGTGGTCCGGGGGCGCAGCACCAGAACTGGTCCTACTTCCTCGACAGCCCGCCCGCCTGGGTGGTGGGCACGGGCGACGGGCCGCGCCGCGAGTCGGGCAGCGACGAGTTCACCGGGCAGGGCCTGATGGTCACCCACAGCGGCCTGGTGGTGCACTTCCGCCACGGCGCTCCGGGGGTGCGCCTGTGTGGCAGCCGGGGTGAGATAACCTTCGACTTCGATCCAGGCTGGAAATGGTGGCAGGAGGTGGAGTGTGAAGGGGAGAGGGGACGGGTGCAGATGCCCTGGCCCAAGCCCCAGTTCGTGCCGCCCTATGGCGGGGTCTATTCCCTCAACGACGTGATGGATTGCCTGGCTGGCCGGCTCGACGAGCCCAAGAACTCGGGCCGGCGGGTGGCCGCGGCCCTCGAGGTGGAGATCGCCCTCAAGGTGTCCTCGGCCCGGGGCGGGATGCGTGTGGACCTGCCGCTGGCGGACCGCTCGCTGCGGCTCAACTACGACTGGTTCCGCTGATGCGGTATTTCTCCAGGGCCTCGCGATCGAGGCTGACCCCCAGGCCGGGGGCATCGGGGACGAGCAGCGCGCCCTCGCAAAAGGGGATGGGTTCGGCGATGAGGTCGTCTTCGCGGAAGAGATGGCCGATGATGTCGCTGGGCAGGGTGCAGCCGGCGGCAGCGGCGGCGTGTACGCTGCTCATGTCGCGGATGCCCAGATCCATGCCGGTGCCGCGCCAGGTGGGGCAGCCGGCGGTCTGGGCCAGGCGGGCCCACTGGCTGAACTCCACCAGCGGTCCCAGCAGGTTATAGGAGTCGGCGGCTTCCAGGCGCAGGGCGGGCAGGAGTTGGGTCAGGGAGGTGAGGTGCAGGGCGATCTGCTGGGGGATCTGGCGGCGCAGTTGCACGTACCAGTCGAGGCGGTCCTGCGGCATGGGGCTCTCGAAGACGACCCGCTCGAAGCGTTCCAGTTCGCGGCCGATACGCCGGGCCCCCTCCAGGTCCTCGAAGCGCTCGTTGGGATCGAGCACGATGGAAAAATCGGGGGCCGCCTCCCGCACCGCCGCCACCCGCGCGGCAACGGGATCGTCGAGCACACACTTCATCTTCACCCCGCAAAAACCCAGCTCCCGCGCCCGCTGCGCCCGCCGGAAGGTGTCCTCCACACTGGCCCGGCCCATCCAGTAGTCGATGGGCACCTGGTCGAGGCGTTTGCCACCCAGCAGGTGGTGCACCGGCACGCCCAGGTGCTGGCCCAGCAGGTCGAGCCAGGCCATCTCGTAGGCTTCGTAGATGATGTAGGACTCGTAGTCGTCGCCGTGCGGCAGGGGCAGATTGCCCACCGGCAGCTCGATCAGGCTGCGGCCCACGAGCAGGTCGGCGTACTGGCGCAGGGGCGCCTCCAGGTCGCCGCGCCGGGGCTCGCCCAGCCCGACCAGGCCGTTGTCGGCCTGGAGTTCGACGATCCACTTGGGGAATTCCCAGAAGTTGAGCCGGCGGCCGCTGATCGGGTCCGGGGCGCAGAGCGGGTCCTCGACCCCGGCCGAGTGTACGGTGTCGGGCTTCATGGGTACGATGACCTGGTGCAGTTCAACAGCGGCGATCTTCATGTGTAGTCACATATCCAGTGAAGGGTTGCACTGCGTCGGGGAGCGACCCACTCCGGGCTTTCCCAAGGCGCGCCCCGCCGCACCCCAACGTATGGTGTGCGGCGCCATATTCACGGTACGCTTCCTTAGGCCCGGCCCCCGCAACACCATCTATATGGTGTTGCGTCCCCTCGCTCGCTCATCGCTCCGCTACCCGGCCCCCAACCACGCGGACTTCCCTGCCCGGCCTCTCCCCAGGGAAAGCCCTGCGGGGTCATCTCCCCGCCGCTATTCCTGCGTGGCGCGCGGGGGAGCATGGCGATATCTTGTTAGCCAAGGGCCTGTCGGCCGGGGAAGATGACTCCGGGTCTGATTGCTGTCAAGGTGAGGAGGGTACCATGAAAGCGCGGCGAGAAGCACTCCGGTTCTACCTGTCTCCTGGCGGAGACGACCGCTGGTCCGGGACTCTGCCCGCAGCCAATGCCGAGGGCAGCGATGGTCCGCTGGCTACCCCTGTCGGGGCCCGCAATGCCCTGCGCCGGTTGCGGCTGCGCCAGGGTCTGCTGCAGCCGGTGGAGGTCTTGCTGCGCGGCGGCACCTATCACCTGAGCGAGCCGCTGCGCCTGTGGAGCGGCGACGGCGGCACAGCCCAGTGTCCCATCACCTATGCGGCGTACCCGGGCGAAGAGCCGGTGCTCAGCGGCGGGCGGGCCATTGGCGGTTGGGCGCCGTACCGCGACGGCATCCTTTGCGCCCAATTGCCGGAGCTGCGCTCGGGGCAGTGGGTTTTCCGGCAGCTCTTTTATCGAGGCCAACGCATGATCCGGGCGCGCTGGCCCAAACGCGATCCGGCCGATCCGCTCTACGGGGGCTGGGCCTTCGTCGACGCGCCGGTGGCGGAGGAGAAGAGCCGCCCCGAGGTGCCGGTGGCCTTCCGCTGGGAGGAGGAGATGATGCCCCGGCGCTGGGCTAAACCCGCACAGGGCGAGGTCTTCATCGTGCTGGGCAAGAGCTGGGTCAATGATATCATCCCCATCAAGCAGGTGGACTTCGCGGCCCGCACCATCCACCTGGCCCGCGCCAGCCGGCCGTACAGCCCCTCGCTCAACGTGGCCACCCGGCTGCTCAAGGGCAACCGCTTCTACATCGAGAATATGCTCGAGGATCTCACCGAGCCGGGGGTATGGTGCCTGGACACCGACACCGGCACGGTGTACTTCCACCCGCCCGAGGAGGGTGTTTTCGACGCCGGGGCGGTGAGAGCCCCGGTTGCCGAGCGGCTGGTGCAACTGATCGGCACCGCCGAGGACCCGCTGCGACATCTCACCCTGCGCGGCCTGCGTGTCACCCAGACCCAGACCGGGTTCCCGCACCCGGACGCGTACTACAAGACCCCCAACGCCGCCCCGGCGGTGTACCTCGAGGACACCGAGGACTGCAGTGTCGAGGACTGTTTCTTCGACGCAGTGGGCGGGGATGCGATCCGGCTGCAAAACCGCAACCGCCGGGCGCGGATCGTGGGCAACGAGATTGCCTATGCGGGGGCGTACGGCATCTTCGTCGGCAGTATTCAGCGCGGTTTCGCCCGCCACGACACCGGCTCGGGGGACAACCCCAACCCGCCCGAGTGGCACACCAACCTCGAGGACCAGGAGGCCACGGTGCGGGCCTGGCCCCGGAGCCGCGAACACCTCATCGCCGACAACCACATCCACCACGTGGGGGTGTACGAAAAACACGCCTGTGGCATCTGCTTCTTCGGGGTCAGTGGTATCGACATCACCGTCGCGCATAACCACATCCACCATACCCCGCGTTTCGGCATCGGCCTGCTGAGCGGCTTTGGCCGGGTGGTCATCGAGTACAACGACCTGCACCATCTCAGCGAGGAGACCTGCGATACCGGCGGCATCTGCTCCAACCGCTGGTACACCTGGGAGCACGACGCCGAACTGGCCAAGGGCTGCATCGTGCGCTACAATCGGGTACGCGACGTGATCGGCTGCGGGGCGTACGAGACCAAGGCCGAGCCGGGCGGCAGCGAGAAGGCCGGCGGCAAGATCTGGACCCCCTACTATTCGTGGGCGATCTACTTCGACAACGCGCCGATGCACACCCAGGTGTACGGCAATATCTGCGCCCGCAACACCCTGGGCGGGATCATGATCAGCCACTGGGGCCGGGAGGTGGTGGTGGAGAACAATATCTTTGTCGACAGCGGCCAGTCGCAGGCCTACATGCTCTTTGCCGGGCGCATGTCGGGCATCCGACTGCGGCGGAATATCTTTGCCTATACCAACCCGCAGGCCGACTTCATGCGCCTGAACCTGGCCAAGGACGCCGACCTGCAGGCCATCTTCGCCGAGGTCGATCATAATTTGTATTGCCCACCGCCGGGCCGGGCGCTGACCTTTTCCGGGCTTCCCGGCGAGGCGGTGGCGCGCGCCGGCCTGGCCGGGGTGCAACAGGGGGATAAGGACCTGGCCGGCTGGAAGGCGCTGGGCTTCGATGAACACTCGGTGCTGGCCGACCCGCTCTTCGTCGACCCGGCCAACGACAACTACGATCTCAAACCTGGCTCCCCGGCCCTGGCCCTGGGTTTTGTGCCCATCGACGCCAGCCGGATCGGGCCGCAGCGAGCAAAGGAGAGCCAGGCATGAAACTAGCTCTGGATGGCGGCCGCGATTGGCATCTGGCCGGCGGCAAGTGGGAGGAGGACGAGCAGGGCATCTGCGTTGGCCGGGGCGAAGACGGCGAGGGTCTGCAGGGGTACGGGCTGGCCTTCTACAGACCGAAGGCCTATGCGGATCTCGAAGCCGAGTTCAGGGTGCAGATGCCCACCAACCACGCGGACCTGGGTTTCATCGTGCGGGCCCAGGACCCCACCCATTATTACCTGATCCTCGTCCCCCAGTGCGGGCAGGGGTACCGGGCCCAGCATTTCTGGGCCGCCCTCTCGGTGGCCGATGGGTCGGGATACCTGCGCCTGCTGGCGCTCGAGCACGTGCAGCGGGTGCCCAGCAATCCGCTGGGGATTGTCAACCCGGCCCGCCTCCGGGTGGTGGGGAATCGCTTCCAGGTGTGGGTGAACGGCCATCCGGCCCTCGACGTGTGCGACGACCGCTACCGGCAGGGGCGCATCGGCCTGGCGGGTTTCGCCCAGGCCCGGCACGGGCAGGTGCAGGTGGAGGGCGCCGAGGTGGCAGCCCCGCCCTGGGACGAAAACGTCGGGCAGGTCCGGAACTGGGTGGCCCCCTTTCCGGGGCAGGGAGAGACCCAGCGGGCGATTAGCCTGGTGAAAACCGCCGGCGGCCACCTGCTCTGCGCGTTCACCTCCTCCACTGGCCGGCATCTGGGTCGCTCGGTAGACGGGGGCCAGACCTGGAGCGTGGAGCCGGCACCGGCCAATATGGTGGGTGGCTTACAGGTGCTGCGCCACGGCCGCCTGCTCAGCCTGTCTCTGGGCTCCAAGGCCGAGTCGGCCTGGAGTGAGTCAATGGACGAGGGGAAGACCTGGAGTGCGCCGGTGCCCATCGACTTCGAAGCGCCCGCCGGGCTCAAAGGTTTCGGCACCGGCTGGCCGCTGGAGTTGCGCGACGGCACCCTCATCCGCTTTGGCCTGGGCGGCCACGAAACCTCCAGCGAGCCGATCACCAAATGGGGCGCAGTGCACTGCCAGGCCTTTGCCACCCGCTCCACCGACGGGGGAAGAACCTGGTCGCCGCCGGCCAACCTCGACGGCGAGGCCGGGGAGATGGGCAACCTCGACCTGACCGAGCCGGTGGGTTTCGAAACGATTGATGGAAGGATCATGTGCCTGATCCGCCCCATCTACTCGCCGTGGATGTGGGAGACCTGGTCCCACGACCAGGGCCGCACCTGGGGGCCCTGCGTGCGCGGCCCCTTTGCCGGTTGGGCCCCTTCGGCGCCTGTGCGGGTGCAGTCGGGGGCCGTGCTCTTCCCGACCCGCTTTCCGGGCCTGACCCTGCACACCACCCGCGACGAAGGCATGAACTGGGATCATACCTATATCGACACCTCGATCTGGGCCATGGGGTCCCTGTGCGAGGTGGAACCGAACAAGATCCTCTTTGCGTACGAGGATTCCTGGCGCGGGCCATTGCGGCTGCAGTTCGTCCGGGTCACCCCGCAGGGGCTGATGCCAGCCCGCACCTTCCCCGCTGATCTTTGAGAGGAGATGCCGAACCGAGATGGCGAAGCCGACGAATTACGAGGAGTTGAAGCCGGCGTACGAGCGCGACGGCTTTGTGGTGGTGCGGCAGTTGCTGGAGGCGGGGGAGCTGGCCGAGCTGAGCCAGCATCTCGAGCGCTATATCCGCGAGGTGGTGCCCACTCTGCCGCCCACCGCCGCCTTTTACCAGGACCGCGCCCGGCCCGAGACCCTCAAGCAGATGCAGCACATGGGCGTCGATCCCTACTTTGCCAACTATCCGCGCCAGGCCAAGTGGGCGGCGTTGGGCCGGGCCCTGGTCGGAGAGGAGGTGAGCTGTGACGCGCCGGAGTGGTTCAACAAGCCGCCGGGCACCGAACACCCCACCCCGCCGCATCAGGACAACTACTATTTCTGCCTGAGCCCGCCGCAGGTGGTCACCATCTGGCTGGCGCTGGAGAAGGTCGATGCAGAGAACGGCTGCCTGCGCTACGTGCGGGGTTCACACACCGAGGGCATCCGCCCGCACGGGCTGTCGCAGGTGCTGGGGTTCTCGCAGGCGATCGACGACTACAACGAGACCGACCGCTCGGGAGAGGTCGCCATCCATCTGGAGCCGGGCGACGCGGTGGCCCACCACGGCAACACCATCCACCGCGCCGACCCCAACCGCTCGGCCAGTCGCCACCGCCGCGCCTTTGCCATGGTCTACAAGGGCGCCAGTTGCCGTCGCGACGAGGAGGCCTTTGCGCGCTACCAGCATTCGGTGCAGAGCCAGCACAACGCGCTGGGGAATACCGGCTGAGCTACTGGGGTTATCTCCCCGCCGCTAGCCGTTCCCGGCTAGTGGGCGGTATAACCCCCGTCCACCATCAGGTGGGTGCCGGTGACGAAGGAGGCTTCGTCGGAGGCGAGGAAGAGCACGGCGTTGGCGATCTCGCGCGGCTCACCCAGGCGCTTGAGCAGGTGATAGTTGCCCCACTCGCGCTGGATGTCCTCGGGGGTCATCTTCCATTCCTCGATGAGGCGCACCAGGGTGGGGGTGCGGATGACGCCGGGGCAGACCACGTTGGCGCGGATATTGAAAGGGGCCAGGTCCATGGCCAGACAGCGGGTCATGTTGATCAGCGCCGATTTGGAGGTGTTGTAGGGCACGTAGTCGGGCTGGGCGATGAAGCTGCTGATGGAGCCGATGGTGACGATGGCCCCGCCCCCGGCCTTTTTCATCTCGGGCACCGCGTGTTTGACACACAGGGCGGTGCCGATCACGTTGGTGCCCAGCACCCGGTGCCAGTCCTCTACGGTGGCATCCTCCACCCGGCCAAAAACAAAGGCCGCGGCGTTGTTCACCAGGATGTCGAGTTTGCCAAAGGCCTTCACCGCCCCCTTGATCAGGCGTTTGACCTGATCCTCCTGCGAGACATCGGCTTTGACGAAGACGGCCTTGGCGCCGGCTTTGGTCAACAGGGCCACGGTCTCCTTGCCGCCCTTCTGATTGACGTCGGCCACCACCACGCGGGCGCCTTCCTCGGCAAAACGCTGGCAGGTGGCCCGGCCGATGCCGGAGCCGCCGCCGGTGATGATCGCCACTTTGTTCTTCAGTCGCATGCAACCTCTCTCCTGTTAGATGGATACCTGGATGCGGGGCAGACGGGTGTGGTCGGTGGGGGATTGGGCTTTGGGGTGGATATAGTGGCAGATGAAAGAGCGGCGCCACTGGTCGGTGCGATTGGGCAGCGAGTGATGCAGGACCAGGGTGTGGAAGAGGGCCACGTCACCGGCCCTGCAGGGCACGGCAACTTCGGTGGACAGATCGATATTGGCCGGCGAGAGGTTGTGTTCCTGGCCGGGCAGGGGCACATGATCGACGAGTCCGTGGTGGTGCGAGCCGGGCAGGAAACGCATACAGCCGTTTTCCAAGGTGGCCTCGTCGATGGCCACCCAGGCGGTGACCGTCAGGTCAGCCGGCTCGATGCGGTGATAGGAGTTGTCCTGGTGCGGGGGTTTGGCCGAGCCCACGCGCGGGGGCTTGAGCTGGCTCTGGTCGTGCCAGACCTGCACGGGCCGGCCGATGAGGGCGGCCACGGCCTCGACCAGGGCGGGGGTGGAAGCCAGTTCGAGGAAGAGCGGTTCGTAGGGCACCAGGCGCTCGAACTTGCGCACGGTGGTGGCCGAGGGGGGGATGCCGGCGCGGCCTTTGGCGACCTCGGGTTCCTGGGAGGGCGTGGGTCCACCGGCCCTGGGGCCTTCGGCGATGAGCTGGTCGTAGCGGATGCGGGCAGCGGCCATACGCTCGGCAGGGAAGACCCCGGGCAGGTGCACGAAGCCGTGCTCCCAGTAGTAGGCGATCTGCTCTTTGGATAGACTCATCTCTGTGGCTTAGGGAAAGAGTTGGCCCACTTCCATCACCAGGTCGCGTTCGGGTTTGGGGTTGTGCTCGTGCAGGGTGAGTTTGCCCCCGGTATAGTGGAGGCTGGCCACGCCTTGGTAATCGGCCGGGATCGCGAAGAGGAAACCGGCGTAGGATCTGGCGACGGTCTCGCCGGCATCGAGGTACTCGTAGAGGGAGCGGTCGAAGATCCGGCCCTTCTGCACCAGCACGGGGAAAGGCTGGTGCAGGCCCGAGGTGCCGAACTCCAGGCCGCGCGCAACGGGTTTGCCGTCGGCGGCGTGGCGCCAGGCGTCGAGCCAGGCATAGTTGCTGGTTTTCCACAGATAACCGATGAGCAGGCCGGCGGTGGGGCTGCTGGCGGTGACCCAGCCGTACGGTTCGTCGATGACGTAGGAGACCACGCCCGGATCGCTGTTGTCGCTGAGGCGGCGCAGGTCCACGATCTCGCCCTGGCGGTTGAGGGCCAGTGGCCAGTGGACGGCCGGCTCCTCGGGGTTGGGCAGGGGCCGGTCCTGCATGAAGCCTTTGCCGGCATTGGCGTCGACCAGGGTGTGCTCGTCGAGGAAGGGCGGGCCGATGGTGGGGTGCTGCACCATGTTGTAGAGCCGGCCCAGCGGGTTCTGGTTGGTGACCACCTCGGTGGCTACGAAGAAGGGCTGGGCGTCGCCCAGGGTGATGCGGCGTTCGACCCGCAGGCCGGCCATGGGCAAGTGGGCGGCCTGCGCCGCGTGGATGCGGCCGTCTTTATTGGCGGGCGTATCCAGGACCTGCCAGGCCACCCGCGTGGCTTCGCCGTGCCAGCCCATGCCGTTCCTGGTTTCGGCCGCCGAAGCCGGTCCCCAGCGGTCGAGGCAGAGGAAATGGCCCATGGACCGGGGGTCGGGCGGGGGCGGGGCGTCGGGGTCGGCGCTGAAGGACCACGAGTCCCACGAGAGCGGGTTGAGGGGCTGGTCGTTGCGGTGGAAGTCGGCGATGGAGCCACCGCCCAGGTCCACTGCCAACTGGGCGCTTTTGCCGGTGAGCACGAGGGCGGGCCGGTCGTTCATCCGCGTTTACGCGCCGGCGAAAACGGCGCCCAGGACCAGGGTGAGCGAGAGGGCGAGCAACATCTCAAGGGGCTTCTCCGGTGATTGGGCCCCGCAATCTACAGCAAAGCGCGGCGAGGGGCAAAGGGGTCGCTGGTCAGTCCACCCAGCCCAGCCGCCGGAAAGCGGCCAGCGGGCAGGTGACGCTGGTCAGGTACACCGGGTTCTGCTGATGATCCCCCTCCGGGTGGGCGCACTCGAAGGGCGCGCCCCACGCCGCACCCTGCCGGAAATCCCCCTCCCGCAGCGTCGCGATCAACTCCAGGGCCAGGCGCCGCGCGATCCGGGGCGAAACCTGGGCCAGGGCGAAACACACCCAGCCGGTGGGGGTGCTCCAGTACGCGCCGTTCTGGTAGCGGTTCTTGGGATAGGGGCTGACCGTTTCTTCCCAGGCGCTGTGCCGGCGGTGGTCGGCCCCGGTGGGCACATGGCGGATGCCACCCCGCCAGCTCAGGCTGCCGCTGGTATAGGCCGCGCAGAGCAGGGCGCAGAGCCGCTGACGGGTGGCCTGGTCCAGCAGGCCGGCGTACACCGCCAGGGCGCAGCCCCACACGTCGGGCTGGCTGCTTTTGCCGGTGCTGGCCCGCAGCCAGCCCTCCTGGTCGGCAAAGGTGGCGGGAATGGTTTCGTTCAGGGTGCGGGCGATCCGCTCGTAGCAGCGCGCTGCTTCCTCCGCCCCGCGCAGTTGGTGCAGCTGGGCGAGCTGGCCGGCGGCCCGGCATTTGAGCAGCGAGCAGAAGAGCAGCTCACCGGTGTGGAAGATGCTGTCCACGAAGCCGAAGGAGACCCCGCGGTTGTGTTCGTCGCACCAGACCAGCCCGGTGTCGGGCCGCGAGGGCGGTACCCCGAAGGCCAGGTCGAGGCGGTCGATGAGCGGCATGCCGGCCACGGGGGTGTCGAGCAGGTCCTTTTCCCCGTGCTGCATCACCAGCCACCAGGCCATCTCGATGAAATAGTAATGGTCGTCCAGCGAGGGCAGCTTGCCCCAGCGCCCGCCCTGGCCCTCGTAGTCGTCGAGGGTGCCGGGGAAGAAGATGGGCCGGCCGCCAAAGGTGAGGTGGTCGGCAATGGCCCCGCGCGGCACCAGGCTGCCCGAGGGGGTGTGCCAGTGCT
>JADZBP010000247.1 GCA_020852055.1 Candidatus Latescibacterota bacterium | reverse complement strand
ATTTATCCCTCCCCGAGGCGCAGGGCGAAGAGGGCGGTGTCTTCCAGCGAAAAACGCAGGCGTACCCGGCGACCCGCCAGTTCGCCCAGTTTCCTTTCGCCCCAGCGGATCGCCGCCAGGCATTGCGGGTACCGGGCCGTGTCCTCGCGCAGCGGGGTGCAGTCTGCTTGCGCAAAGCCGGGGATCACCTGGCCGTTTTCGTCCCGCACCTCCACCCGCAGTTGGCCGGCGCGGGCATCGGCGTTGAGCCACAGGTCCTCGCCGGCCACCCGCAGGGGCTGGGTCTCGACGGTGCCGGTGCGGCCCGGCAGGTTACCCCAGGAGGCGAAGCCGTCGCGGCGCATAAAGGCGCGGCCGATGGCCGAGGACCAGGGATCGCTCATGGGTTGCCAGTGCTGGATATCGAAGCCGCCGTAGTAGAAGATCAGCTGGGTCTCGGTGCAGATGGGGTCGGTGGGGGCCAGCACCATGCCGCTGTCGAAGGCGCCCGGCGGGCCCAGGCCGATGAAGTTGCCGCGCCAGGGCCGCGACCAATGGCGGCCGTCGCGGCTGAAGGCCAGTTGCTGCTCGAAATGGCCGCGCTCGTCGTGCAGGGTGGCAAAGCCCAGATAGTAGCCGCCGTAGGGCAGTACGAAGAAGTACTGGATGTTGGCGTCGGGCCGGTCGCGCTCGTCGGCGGTGAGCACGATCTGCTCGCGGTGCCAGTGGCGGAAGTCCTCGCTTTCGGCGCGGGCTACCACTCGACGGGCGTGCCAGGCGCCGGTGAGCGGGGCACCGCCCCCGTCGTCCATGCCCTGGTCGGCGGCGCGCAACAGCAGGCCGTCGACGGGCTGGGTGCGGGCGCCGGCCTCGGGGTCGAAGAGCACCTCGATACCCTCGTGGAATTCGGTGGTTCCCTCCGGGCCGGGCCGGTGCCCGAAGTAGGGCAGGTACTTGCGCACCGGCCGCCAGCCCGAGGGGGCAGAGGGGTCGGGGGTCTCGCCGCTGAGTTCCCAGAGTTTGAAGTAGGCGACGAAGCGCTCACAGCCGGGGTCCCACATCGCGTGGATGATGTCCGAAGGCACGCGCCAGACCGGATTGTCGGGGTCTTCGGTCCAGCGCCGGCCGTCGGGGGAATAGGAGACATACTCTCCTTCGTAGGTGAAGCGGATGGCTTTGTAGCGCGCTGCGGGCAGGCAGTCGGGCCGGGGGTCGCGCACCACCGAACGCACCGCCTTGTCCGGGTGCGGCCCACCGGTGAGCATATTGCGGGCCGGGGCCCCGGCAAAGGTCTCGATGGCGAGATCGGGTTTGACCCAGTGAAGGCCGTCCCGCGATTCGGCCAGGCCCCAGCGGTAGTGGTTGTCCTCGACGCGAAAGCCGACGTAGTAAAAATCGTGCTGCTCGCGCTCGGGGTTCCACAGGAGGCGGGTGCCCCAGGTGTAGGGGCCGCGGCCTTCCCAGGGTTCGGTGGCGGTGAGCACCGGGTTGGCGGGGTCCTTGACCGGGGCGTGGAAGGTCTGCCGGCAGTTGTGGGTTGCGGCGACCACGGCCTCGTCGAGCAAAAGCAGCAGTCCGGTGGCTTCAGCAGGCATGGGCTTCGACCTCGAGGCGGACCATGGCGACGTGGGTGCAACCGGCCTGGTCCGCCGGATACATCGCCAGGTAGGTGGCGACCACCTCGCCGAGGAAGGCTTCGCGCCGGTCCTCGGGCAGACGGTCGGTATAGGGGAACCAGGTGGTGCGCAGCCAGCCCCGCAGGCCAGCGGCATCCGCGTGTTGCATGTCCTTGGGGACCAACTCGGCCCGCTGCGGGCGGAATCCGGTCCGGGGCAGCCAGTCCTGGTACTGCTCGGGGCCGTAGAAGGAATAGGGGGTGGTGAAGCCCTGGAAGTGATCGCGCCATGCCGGGCGGGCGAGCACCTCCTCCAGCGCGGCAAAGATCCCGGCGGCGTTGCCCCGGCCGCCCATCTGGAAGAGGATGCGGCCTCCGGGTCGCAGGTGGGCCCGCACCCCGCGCAGCACCGCCAGGTGGTCGGGCACCCAGTGCAGCGCCGCGTTGGAGAAGGCCAGATCGAAGTGCTGGTCCAGGTCGATGTGGCCGACATCCATCTGCAAAAAGGAGAGATTGGCGTGATCGGCCGGAGGGAACTGGGCGCTGGCCAGCGCGATCATCTCCGCCGAGAGGTCGATGCCCAGCACCCGGCCTCGCGGCACACGTGCGGCGATCAGCGCGGTGATCTTGCCCTCGCCGCAACCCAGGTCCAGCAGGGACTCGTCCCCCTGCAGCCCGAGCTTGGGCAGCAGTTCCTCGGCCCACTGCAACTGGGCCGAGCAGTGCTGGGCGTAGTCGCGAGCGTTCCATTGCTGCGGCAGGGTCATCGCGAGCAGGCGCGGGCGATGGCGAAGTCGACCAGTTCCTGGCACTGGAACCAGCCGGGCCACCAGTTATGGCCCTGGCCCTCGAACACTCGCAGGATCATCGGGCCGCCCAGTTTCTGGTAGCGGCGGGCCACCAGTTCCGCATTGCGGTCGAAAGGCACCACGGTGTCCTCGGTCCCGTGGGTGTGGAAGAGGGGTACCCGGGCTCTAGCCAGAGGGGCGAGGCGCTCGACGGGGTTGTGCTCGGCCAGGCGGGCCGCCAGTCCCGCCTCACTGAGGCCGTACGCGCCGCAGGCGTTTTTCAGGCCGGGGTAGGTGGTCAGATCGCAGACCGGGTAGATGCCGGCGATGCCGGCCACCAGGGCCGGGTTCTCGGCGGCCCAGTTGTAGTGCATCAGGCCGCCGCGGCTGCGGGCCAGCAGGCAGGGCCGCTTTGAGTACCCCCGGCGGGTGAGGGCGGTGTGCAGGGCCGAGAAGAGCCTGCGGCCCTGCGGGCTGCCGCAGGACTCTCCCACGTCGATGCCGGCGATGGCGATGCCGGCTGCCAGGAACTGTTCGAACATCCAGTTCTCCTCGGGGCCGGGGGTGCCGGGCAGGGCCGGGGCGTACCAGATCCAGGGCCTGGGGCGGCTGGCCTGGGCCGGGGCGATGAGAAAGGCGGTGTGCCCGGCGACACCAAAGACCTCGCCGGGCAGGTGCAGGGGTTTTTCGTGTCTGGCCATCAGGTCTCCTCGGCAAATAGGTCGGGCGCGCCCCGCAGGACGCGCCCGAGAAGATAACTACTCCAGCACTACGTACCCGGCGCCCAGCACCTGTTTGGGCGGGGCGCTGCACTCGAGTTTGATGAGGGTGACGCCGGCGATGCTGTCGGGCTGCGTGGCCGGCAGGCCCTTGAGCACCAGGCGGTTGTCGCTCTGCTCGCAGGTGAGGGCCTGGCCGGTGGCCAGCAGCGAGGCGCGCTCCACCTTGGCGCGCAGCCCGCCGATCACCAGTTCCGCACCCGGCCAGCGGGTGCACCAGAAATAGGCGGTGTTGCCCTTGAGGCTCCACGAGCCGGTGGGCAGCCATTCCATCCGCCCCTGGGTGCGGTCCACCTGGCCGTAGATGGCCTCCTGGTTGGGCGTGATCCATTTGCCCAGGGCGCTGAGCCGTTCCACCGCCTCGGGCGGCACCGAGCCGTCGGGCGCCGGCCCGATGTTCAGCAACAGATTGCCGCTGCCGGCGGTGGCAGCGTTGAGCAGGCCCACCACCTCGCGCACGGGCCGCCAGTCGGGAGAAATGGGCATATAGCCCCAGGAGCCGTTGAAGGTCATGCAGGCTTCCCAGGCGCGGCCTTCCTTCTCGGCGGTGACGTGTTCCTCGGGGGTGCCGAAGTCCTCGTCGAGCTGGGCGCGGTTGTTGATGAGGATATGGGGCTGCAGCTCGCGGGCCATCTGGCTCATCTTGGCGCTTTCCCAGAGGTCGGGCGAAGACAGCGGCCAGGAAACGTCGT
>JADZBP010000246.1 GCA_020852055.1 Candidatus Latescibacterota bacterium | reverse complement strand
TGCTGGGTCCAGTCGCGCACCAGGTAGAGCGACTGCAACTCGGTGTCCAGCGCCTTGCGCACCGGCACCGCCTGGTCTGGATCGCTGACCCGGATATGGATGGTGGTGGCGGTGTCACCCAGTTGTAGGATGCGCTGGGCATCGCCCAGGGAGATGAAAGCAAAGTTGTCGTCGTACTGGTACAACCCGCTCTCGAAGGTGTCGGTGACCACGAAGGGGTGGAGCTTGGGCGTGGCCGCTCCGGAGAGTACATCCTCCATATCCATGTTGGCCACCGTCATCAGCAGCACCTCGTCGCCCGGCCCCACCCTCATCCGCCGGGCCAGATACGAGCCCAGGACGATGCCCGGAGCCTTGTGGCCTTCGACCGGCCCCAGGCGCAGCACCGGTTCATCGCGCAGGTGCTGGTGCAGGTCGGAAACCCGGCTGAAGCTCTCGGGCTCGACGCCCCAGACCAGGACTCCGTCCACCTCGCCGTTGTCGCGCCTGGCGGTGATCAGCACCTTGCTCTCGATGATGGGGGCTGCCCCCGCCACCCCGGGAAAACGCCCCACCTGCTCGACCAGGCCGCGGAACTCGCCGATGCCCTCCCCGGAAAGGCGCTGCACGGTCACGTGGGCCTGCATGCCGATCAGGCGTTCCTTCACCTCGCCGGTAAAACCGTTGGTCACCGAGAGCATGATGACCAGCGCGGCCACCCCCAGGATCACCCCGCCGGCGGCAATGTAGGTGATGGTGGAGACAAAACCGGTCCGGTGTTTGGAGCGCAGGTAGCGGCTGGCCATGAACCAGGGGAAGGACAACCGATCAGCCTCCCTTGGCCTGCAGCAGGAAGGCTTTGATAAAACCATCGATCTCGCCGTCCATCACCGCCTGCACATTGCCGGTCTCGTGCCCGGTGCGCACATCCTTGACCAGGCTGTAGGGCTGGCAGACGTAGGAGCGGATCTGGCTGCCGAATTCGATACTCTTCTTGGTGCTCTCCACGGCATCGATCTTTTTTTGTTCTTCCATCTTGAAATGCTGGTACACGCGCGCCTTGAGGATCTTCAGCCCCATGGATTTGTTCTTGAGCTGGGAGCGCTCGTTCTGGCACTGGACCACGATGCCGGTGGGCAAATGAGTGATGCGCACCGCCGAGGAGGTCTTGTTGACGTGCTGGCCGCCGGCACCGCCGGAGCGGTACACATCGATCTTCAGATCGTCGTCCTTCAGCTCGATCTCCAGATCCTCACCGACCTCGGGGTAGGCGAACACCGAGGCGAAGGAGGTGTGCCGCCGGCTGTTGGAGTCGAAAGGCGAGATGCGCACCAGCCGGTGCACCCCCACCTCGGCCTTGAGGTACCCATAGGCGTAACCGCCGCGGATCTCCAGGGTCGCCGATTTGATGCCGGCCTCGTCGCCGTCCTGCAGGTCCATCACCTCGGCCTCGAAGCCGCTGCGCTCGGCCCAGCGGGTGTACATGCGCATCAGCATGCCGGCCCAGTCGGCCGCCTCGGTGCCGCCGGCTCCCGAGTTGATTTCGAGGATGGCGTTCTTGGGATCGTCCACATCGCTAAGCAGACTGCGGAATTCCAGGTCACCAACCCGGGTGGCCAGGCCCTCGGCTTCGGCCTCCAGTTCCTGCAGGGTGCCTTCGTCGCCTTCTTCGTTGGCCAACTGCCACAATTCGCGCAGTTCACCCAGATGGGTGTCGAGCGTCTCCCAGGAGGTGATGGTCTCCTTGAGGCTGCGGGCCTGACGGGCCACCTGGCCCGCACCCTTGGGATCACCCCAGAAATCGGGCCTGGCCATGCGTTCCTCCAAACCCTCCAACTCAGCCTTCTTGCTGCTTAAGTCAAAGATACCCTCCCAACCGCTGGAGTTGTTCCTGACAGTACTGCAACTGCTCGGCGAGCGAAGGCATTGGTTCTACTCCTCATTATAGGTAGGTGGGATTGCTGTCCAAATCTAGGCCCCGGCGTGGTTGGCGGCAACAGCCGCCCCTCACCGGTGATCCCGCACCAGGGCAATCTTGCCGGTATGCGCGAAGGAAGCGCCCTGCACCTGGTAGAGATAGATGCCGCTGGCCAGGTGCGCGGGAACCTGCCAGCGCAACGCGTCGCCGGGCAGCAAATGATCGCCGGCCCGCCAGCGCTGCGGGTCGATCTGGTCGATCAGGGCGCCGGCCAGATCGAAGATCTGGAGTTCCACCTGGTCGGCTGTTGCCAGGTGCAGGGGAAAGTAGACCTCGCCCTCGGTGGCCGGCTGCGGAAAAGGGCTGTCGACCAGGCTGCGCGTCGGCAGGCTGCCCTGCATACCGCTGGCCTTGAGCGCGTCGATCAGGCCCCAGCCGTACAGGGTGTCGGGGCCCGTCGTCTCACCCAGATCCTCGGCCGACTGATGCAGCGCTTCCTGTATCTGTCCGGGACCCCAACCCGGCTGGGCCTGGCGCACGAGGGCGCAGACCCCGCTCACCAGCGGCGAGGCAAAGGAGGTGCCGTTGAGCCGCACATAGTCGGCGCCCCGCGCCGCCACCGTCACCACCCCTTCGCCGGGAGCCACCACATCGGGTTTGATCCGCCCGTCGGCCGTGGGCCCGTGCGAGCTGAAGCCGGCCAAAATCCCTTCGAGGTCCACCGCCCCCACGGCGATCACCCCCGCCGCATCCGCCGGCGTGGTCAGGTAGCCCCAGTTGTTGTTGCCCTCGTTGCCGGCTGCCGCCACCACGATGAGGCCCCGCTCCACCGCCAACTGGGCGGCGCGGGTGGTCAGGCCGGTGTGACCATCCAGGTCGTCATAGGTATACCCGGTGCCGTCATCCCAGATATTGTACCCCAGGGAACTGTTGACGACCTGGGCGCCCAGGCTGTCGGCCCACTCCAGGCCGGCGATCCAGCGATCTTCGTCGGCGGGGGTCTCGGTGGCGTTGTCCTCGGTCTTGGCCAGCAGGTACTCGGCCTCGGGGGCCACGCCGATGAACCGGTTGGGATCGCGGCCGGCCAGCAGGGCCAGGACCTGGGTACCGTGGTGGTTCTGCGAGGAGCGGGTCTCGTCGCCGGTAACCGGCTGGCCCGCCTGGTCGCCGACCACCTCGTCGCCATTGATGAAATCGTGTTCGGCCACCACTCGCACGCCGGCAAAAGCCGGATGGCTGGTATAATTGAAGCCATTGTCGAGCAGGGCGATGCGGATGCCCTGGCCGTACAGCCCGCGGGTGTGCAGTCCCTTCACCCCGATCATGTTCAACTGGGCGGCGGAGAGTTCCTCCTGGGCGGCCTTGCCGCTGGCCGGGCGCATTGCGGTGGACACCGACGGCCGCCGCTGCTTAACCGGCTCCAGCCGCCGCACAAAGGGCTGGGATACCAGCCAGGCCTGCTGGGCGGAGGTGGCCCGCACACTGGCAGCGTTGAACCAGCGCGAAGCACTGCGCACCTCCAGGCCCTGCACCCGCAACTGGGCGAGGTGGGCCTCATCCACCGGCAGATCCAGTGCCCGGCGCGGCATCCCCTCCGGCTCGCTCCAGACTACCTGTCCCCCCAGCCCATCCGGCTTGTCGCGGAAGAACACCCAAAACAGAGAAGTATCGTCTGCTCTGCTGATACCAGCCAGCAGGCAAACTAGGACGACACCCAGGATTACCGAGCGCAACCGAGCGGCGGGGAGATGACCCCGAAAGCCTTTCCCGGGGAGCGGTGAGGTAGGGAAGTCCGCGTGGTGGTGGGGCCGGGTAGCGGAGCGAAGCGAGCGAG
>JADZBP010000245.1 GCA_020852055.1 Candidatus Latescibacterota bacterium | reverse complement strand
TGATCGCCGACAGCGTCGAGTACATGGTGCAGGCCCACAAGGCCGACGCCCTGATCTGCATCTCCAACTGCGACAAGATCACCCCCGGCATGCTGATGGCCGCCCTGCGCCTCAACATCCCGGCCATCTTCGTCTCGGGTGGCCCCATGGAGGCGGGCCGCAGCCCCGGCGCCGCCGAGAAACTCGACCTGATCAACCCAATGATCGCCGCCGGCGACGAGGGGGTCAGCGACGAGCAGGTGGCGCGGATGGAGGAGGACGCCTGCCCCACCTGCGGTTCCTGCTCGGGGATGTTCACCGCCAACAGCATGAACTGCCTCAACGAGGCCATCGGCCTGGCGCTGCCCGGCAACGGCACGGTGCTGGCCACCCACGCCCTGCGCTGGGAGCTTTTCGCCGAGGCCGGCCGCCGCATCGTCGAGATGGCCCGCGCCTATTACCTGGAGGGCGACAGCTCGGTGCTGCCGCGCAGCATCGCCACCCTGGCCGCCTTCGAGAACGCCATGACCCTCGACATCGCCATGGGCGGCTCGACCAACACCGTGCTGCACCTCTTGGCCATGGCCCGCGAGGCCGGCGTCGATTTCACCATGAAGGACATCGACCGGCTCTCGCGCCAGGTGCCCTGCATCTGCAAGGTGGCCCCGGCCTCGCAGAAATACCACGTCGAGGACGTGGCCCGGGCCGGCGGCATCTCCGCCATCCTGGGCGAGCTGCTGCGGGCCGGCAAGATCACCGCCGACACCCGCACCGTTTCGGGCCAGACCCTGGGCGAGGTGGTCGCCGCCAGCGACATCCGCAGCGGCAGCCCCCGCCTCAGCGAGGTGGCCCGCCGCCGCAGCCTGGTAGCTCCCGGCGGGGTGCGCAGTTCCCGGGCCTTCTCCCAGGAAAAGTACCACGATACCGCCGACACCGACGCGGCCCAGGGCTGTATCCGCGACGCCGAACACGCCTATTCGCGCGACGGCGGACTGGCCGTGCTCTACGGCAACCTGGCCGAGGAGGGCTGCATCGTCAAAACCGCGGGGGTGGACGAGTCGATCTGGAAATTCGAAGGGCCGGCGCGGGTCTTCGAGTCCCAGGAGGCCGCCTGCGAGGGCATCCTGGGAGACCGGGTGCGGGAGGGGGATGTGGTGGTGATTCGCTACGAAGGACCCAAGGGCGGGCCGGGCATGCAGGAGATGCTCTATCCCACCTCGTACATCAAGTCGAAACATCTGGGGGCCAGGTGCGCGCTGCTGACCGACGGGCGCTTCAGTGGCGGTACCAGTGGTCTCTCCATCGGCCACGTCTCGCCCGAGGCCGCCGAGGGCGGCGCCATCGCCCTGGTCGAGGAGGGCGACCTCATCCGCATCGACATCCCCGCCCGCCGCATCGAACTGCTGGTGGCTCCCGAGGACTTGGCGCAGCGGCGGCAGCGCATGGAGGCCCAGGGCAAGGACGCGTACCAGCCGCTCAAGCGCCGGCGCTACGTCTCGCCGGCCCTGCAGGCCTATGCCGCCCTCACCACCAGCGCCGCCCAGGGCGCGGTGCGGGACGTGAGCCAGCTGCGGCGCTGATCAGTTGCCCAGCCTGAAACCGCCCTCGCGGAAGAGGCGCACGCAGGCCCCCGCCACCTGGGCGTCGTAGAGCCGGCCGGCGTTGGAAACCATTTCCACCAGGGCCTGGTCCACACTCATCGCCGGCCGGTGCATGCGGGCGGCGCATAGGGCGGTCATCACGTCGGCCACCGCGAGGATGCGGGCTTCGAGGGCGATCTCCTCACCCTTGAGCCCCTCGGGGTAGCCCGAGCCGTCGAGGCGCTCGTGGTGCTGGAGGATGAACTGATCCACCGGCCAGGGCAGGGCCAGGGGCTGGGCCAGGTCGGCGCCCAGTTGCGGGTGGGTGCGGACCAGGGTCAACTCGGCGGGGGTGAGGGCTTCGGGTTTGAGCAGGATGGACTCGGGCACCCCGGCCATGCCCAGGTCGCAGAGCAGCGCCGCGGTGCCCAGGCCCTCGAGGCGCTCGGCGTCGAGGCCCAGCTCCTGGGCGATGGCCCGGGCCAGCTTGGCCGTGCGGGTGGGATGGCCGGCCCCGTTGGGATTACGCAGGGCCGCCAGCCGCCCCAGCGCGCCCAGCGCTCCGTCGAGGGAACGCTGGACCCGCTCCAACTGCGGGCTGGGCCCGGCCCCCCGCCGTTCCAGCTCGGCGTAGGCCCGCTGCAGGTGCTGGTGCTGCCGGTGCAGGTTGAGGTGGGTCTGGATCCGGGCCAGCACCTCGTAGACCTGGAAGGGCTTGGTGACATAGTCCACCCCGCCGGCCGCAAAGGCCTTGAGTTTGTCGGCGGCCTCGCCATGGGCGCTGACGAAGATCACCGGCAGGTCGCGGGCATGGGGGTCTGCCTTGAGCCGGCGGCACAACTCGTACCCGTCCATCTCCGGCATACTCACATCCAGCAGTACCAGGTCGGGCAGGTGCGCCTTCACCTGTTCCAACGCCTGGGCGCCGCTGGCAGCGCCCCGCGCCTGGTACCCGTGTTTGCTCAGGATGTTCCCCACCAGATCGAGCACAGGGCCCTGGTCGTCGACGACCAGGATATCGCCCTTGGAAGCGGCTGGCTTTTCCATAAGCCCTCGTCAGTTGCGCTGCGGAACTACTTCCGGTCTTCCTGCTCCTCGCGCAGCTCCCAGCCGCTCTTGAACAGGGGCAGGAAGTAGGCGGGTGAATAGGGATGTTTGCGGCATTCCTCCATGTTGAGGTCGATGCCCAGTCCGGGCGCGTCGGACACCTCGATGTACCCGTCCTTCACCGGATAGTGCTGGCCGGTGGTCAGCTCCTTCTCCCATTCGACGTTGAACTCGTCGAAGATCTCCTGGATGAAATAGTTGGGGGTGCAGGCGGCCAGCTGCATACAGATGGCGGTGCACACCGGGCCCTGGGCCTGGTGGGGGGCCACCACCGCGTAGTGGGCGTCGGCCATGGCGCAGATCTGGCGGGTGGCCCACAGGCCACCGCAAGCCAGCGGCTCGGGCTGGAGGATGTGCACCACGTCGTGTTTGAGCAGTTCGGCGAAGGCGTACGGGGTGTGCAGGCTCTCGCCGGTGGCGATGGGCACCGGGGACTCTTTGGCCACCTGGATGAGGGCGTCGATCTTGTGGTGGGGTGTGGGTTCCTCGAACCAGGTGGGGTTGTACTTTTCCATCTTGCGGGCGAATTTGAGCGCCGTCGAGGTGCTGAAGCGGCAGTGGCCCTCCACCAGCACGTCGACGCTGGGGCCCACGGCGTCGCGCACCGCGGCGATGATGTCGACGGCCAGGGCCTCGTCATCCAGGTCGGTGATCTGGTAGGCCGAGCCGAAGGGATCGAACTTGAGCGCCGTGTACCCGCGTTTGACCACCGCCTTGGCCTTCTCGTGGAAACTCTCCGGGGTGCGCGGGCCGCGGTACCAGCCATTGGCATAGGCCCGCACCTTCTGGCGCATCTGGCCGCCCAGCAGTTTGTAGATGGGCACCCCCAGGGTCTTGCCCATGATGTCCCAGCAGGCCACCTCGATGGCGGCGACCGCGTGTTTGTGCAGCTGGCCGCCGTCTCCGTACATGTCGCGGTACATGCGCTGGGAGATGAGTTCGGGCTGGAAGGGGTCGAGTCCCTTGTACATGGGGGCCAGCTCGTGGATGGCGGCCTCCACGGTTTTACAGAAGCCGTTGCTGGTGGCTTCGGAAACCCCGTATACCCCCTCGTCGGTGTGCACGCGGACGAAGAGCCAGTTCTTCCAGGGGTTGCCGACGATGACCGTCTCTGCATGGGTGATACGCATGGTGGAGTCCTCCGCGTCTGTTGATATGGTCGAATCCCGCCTAAAGATAGGAATAAGGGGGTTGCCGGCCAACCCGTTGGCGCGGCCTTTGGCCGGTGCGACTTTTTGCTTATGATAGGGCCAAACCCGCACCCGGCAAGCCCGAACCAGGAGAAGGATCTGCCCGTGAACCCGACCCGGTTGTTCTTGGCCGCCCTCGCCGCCCTCTTGCTGGCCGCCCTGCCCCTGCTGGCGCGCAAACCCGTAATCGGCGCCGACCTGCCGCCCTGGAAGCCGGCGGGCCGTTACACCCATCCACCCATCGAGGAGAGTTCCGGGCTGGCCCTCAGCCAGCGGTATCCGGGGGTGTACTGGACCCTCAACGACTCGGGCAATCCGCCGGTGCTCTACGCCACCCGCCCCGACGGCAGCCTGATCAACGAGTTTCCGGTGCAGGGAGCCGAGAACCGCGATTGGGAGGCCCTTGCCCTCGACAAGCAGGGCCGGCTGTGGATCGGAGAGATCGGCAACAACAGCCGCCGCCGCGAGGATCTGTGTGTCTACGTGGTGGCCGAACCTGATCCCTACACCACCGCGACCCTGCCGGTGCTGGCCCGTTATACCTACCGCTACCCGGCCGAAAACGTCGACGCCGAAGGCCTGTTCATCTCCGGCGGCCTGCCCTATCTCCTTTCCAAGGAGCAGGACCGGGCCGTGCTCTACCGCTTCCCGGCCCTGCACCCCGATGAACAGGTGGTGCTGCAGCGGTTGGGCGAGGCGCACGAGGCCCGGCTGGTCACCGACGCCGCCCTCAGCCGCGACGGCACACGCCTGGCCCTGTGCACCTACGACCGGGTGTGGATCTACGAGGGGAAGGCCGGTGATCCGGCCGCCCTCATCGCCGCCAAACCCTGGAGCCTGGCCCACGACTTCGCCGTCGAGGCCAATGCCTTCGACGACTACGACCTGGTGCTCACCAGCGAGGAACGCAGCCTCTACCGGCTGCCCCGGTGGTGGTACGAGCGGGAGCTGACCCTGCCGCCCCGGCAACTCGCCTCGGCCCTGGACCGGCTCGAAGGCACCACTGCCCGCCAGGGCCGGTTCCGCGTGCAGCCCTATGTCGATGCCGGCCTGGAGATCGGCGGGGCCCAGCTGCTGCTCGAAGGCGCCGGCCCGGAGGCCCAGCTGCGCCAGCAACTCGACTTCTCGCGGGCCGACCGCTATACCTTCACCCTGGCCCTGACCCATGGACCCCGGTACGGCGCCGTGCAGTTGCTGGTGGACGGCCAGCCCCTCGGCGCGGCGCACGACTGCCACGCCGCCCGGCCCGCCGCCGGGGTGCTGGTGGATTTCGGGGCCCGCGCCCTGACCCAGGGCCGGCACGAGCTGGCCCTGCGCTTGGCCGGCGGGGAAAAGCGGGCCGCCCTCGCCGGGTACCTGATCCGCTCCGCCGCCCCCTTCGCCACTCCCTATCAGGTGCTGGGCCCCTTTGCCAAACCCGCCCCCTGGGATATCGACGCGCCCCTGCCCCCTGAAGAGGACCTGGGTCCGAACCGCACCTTTGCCGGCAGCGCCGGCTCCATCTCCTGGCAGCGGCTCGACGCCGACTCCACCGGGTTCGCCGATCTGCTGCGCGCCTTGCCCGGCGCCCCTGCTGCCGCCGTGGCCTATGCCCTGACCTACGTGTACGCCCCGCAGGCCCGCAGCACCGCGCTGCTGGTGGGCAGCGACGATCAGGTGGCAGTATGGCTCAACGGGATAGAGATGCACCGCAACAACACCGCGCGCGGCGCCATGCCCGACGAGGACGTGGTCTCCTGCCAGCTGCAGGCCGGCTGGAACCAGGTGCTCTGCCAGGTAGGCCAGAACGGCGGCGGCTGGGGGTTGTACCTGCGCTTTGCCGATGCCACAGGCGATCTGGTGTACTCCGCCGAGGGGCGCTGAATTGAGCGGCGGGGGTTGGCCCCTCAACAGCTATCCTGCCGGTATCTCGATCCTCCCCGACCCCTCGTCAAACGCCAACCGCCCGGCCCGCACGACGCGCTCCTTCTGGGGCCGGGTCAGTTGCTTGAAGCGGTACTCAACCTTGAGGGCCAGCGAACGGTTGCCGATCTCCTGGGAAAAGACCAGACCCGCCGGCCTATGGGCGCGCAGAAACCGGGCGGACTTGCGGCCCTGGCCGGCGTGTTCGGCAAAGCGGCGTTCCACGTCGGTGCTCACCCCGGCGTACAATTGCTGATCAACGGTGCGCACCACGTACAGGTACCAGCTCAAGAATCCACCTCCCCGCTGCTCCCAAGGTAATCCCCCCTGCTGCTCCCTGCCAAGCAACACCTCTCCTCTTGACATTGCTAGACCGGCAGGGATTGATTCTCCCCTGGTTGACAGGGTTCGGCCGCTTGTGATTCGTACCCCAGAGGCGAACCATGCGCCCTGCAGCGAGCCATGCCCTTTCCACCCGGCCGACCCCCCGGTGCATCCGCGCTGGTGTCGGTAGTACTCATCCCCTTCCTCTGCGCCCAGGAGACTACGTGTCCCTTTACCGCATCCGCCTGTGGCAGCCCAGGTGCTGCCTGCCTGCCGTCCTGTTCCTGCTGGGCCTCCTGCTGCCGGCCTTGCTGCGGGCCGCCGAACCCCGCCCCATGCAGGCCCAGCGCCTCAGCGGCGCGGCGCCCCGCATCGACGGGCTGCTCGACGAGGAGGTCTGGCTGACCGCGCCCCGCTTTTCCGGCTTCACCCAGCGCGAGCCGGACG
>JADZBP010000244.1 GCA_020852055.1 Candidatus Latescibacterota bacterium | reverse complement strand
CAGAAACCCCGGCAGGCTTGGCTGGAACTGGTCAAGACCACCAAGGCGCGCAACCGCATTCAGCACTGGCTCAAGGAGGAGCAGCACGCCCACAGCGTACACCTGGGGCAGGAGATGCTGGAGCGGGAGTTGAAGCGGTACCGCCACCCCTACCAGGCCGAGAGTCTCGAACGGCTGGCCCGGGAGTTCTCGCTGGTGGACGGGGAGCAGGTGCTGGCGGCCATCGGCCAGGGCGACCTATCGGTGAACCGGGTGGCGAACCGCCTGCTGCCGCCGCAACCCAAGCGCCATACCCCGCCCCAGATCCAGGACAAACGCGGCATCCGCATCCAGGGGCTCGACAACATGATGATCCAGTTCGCCCGCTGTTGCAGCCCGGCACCGGGGGACACGGTACTGGGGCTGATCACCCGGGGGCGGGGGGTATCGGTGCACAAGGCCGATTGCCCCAACATCGCCGAGCAGATGGCCACCGATCCGGACCGGCTGCTGCCGGTGGACTGGGACCTGGCCGAGGAGCAGGTATTTACGGTGCAACTGGTGGTGCGCTCCAACGACCGCAAGTATCTGCTCTGCGATATCTCCAAGACCATCAGCGACACCGGCGCCAATATCCGCAGCTCCACCACCGACACCGCCGACAACTGGGCCATCGAGACCTTCTGGGTCGATGTGCAGGACTCCAAACAACTGCAGGAGCTGATCCGCCGGGTGTACCAGGTGGAAGGGGTGCTCGAGGTGCGGCGAGGCGAGGTGCCCCAGCCGCGCACCCCGCTCCTGCCCGAACGGCGCAACTAGGCCTAGATCTCGCCCAGCATCTCCTGCAGCTTGCGCAGCACGGCCAGCTCGTCGGGATTGGCCACCTCGCCTCCCCCATAGGCCCCGCCCAGATTCTCCTCGGCCCAGCCGCGGATAATGCGCAGCTGCAGCTGGCTCAGGTCGGGCGGGGTGTGTTGTTGCAGGGCGGCCTCCAGCTTGTTGAGCACACGCTGCTCGTCGGGCCAGAAGGCCTTGGCCTTCCAGCCCATCACCAGCTGGATCTCGCGGGGGGTCATGGGCACAATCATCGAGGGACTCCTGCCCAAGTATAACAGAATTGCCGGCGCCTGTCCCGCGGTTTGACAGGGCGGGGGGAGGGGCCTATATTGCCGCCCCCGGTCACCTGGAGGAAGGGAAAATGGAGCCGACGACGCCGTACTTTCTGCCGCACATCGCCCGGATGCAGGGTTATATTCCGGGGGAACAGCCCCGCGAAGCCGGCATCATCAAACTCAATACCAACGAGAATCCGTACCCGCCCTCGCCGCTGGTGGTGGAGCGGCTGCTGGCGGCCTGCAACGAGGGTTTGCGGCGGTACCCGGATCCAGGGGCCACAGGGGTGCGGCAGCGGCTGAGCCGGCTCTTCGGGGTGGCGATGGAGGAAACCCTGGTGGGCAACGGCTCGGACGAGTTGCTCAATATCGCCCTGCGCTGTTTCGCCGGCCCGGGGGACGCGGTGGTGTACCCGTACCCCACCTACGCCTACTACGAGACGCTCATCCAGTTGCAGGGCGCCCGGTCGGTGATGGTGGACTTCGCCGAGGATTTCTCGCTGCCCGATTCGATCCTGGTCCCCGATGCCCGTCTCACCCTGCTGTCGAACCCCAACTCCCCCTCGGGAACGCTGCTGTCGCGCGAGCGGGTCGAGCAGGTGGTGGCCAGGGTCAGAGGCCTGGTGCTGGTCGACGAAGCGTACGTGGATTTCTCGGACGGGGGAAGCCTGGACCTGGTCCGGCGGTACCCCAACGTGATCCTCACCCGCACCATGTCCAAGTCTTTTTCACTGGCCGGTATGCGCCTGGGCTTCGGCTTTGCCCCGGCGGCGCTGGTGCAGGGCATGTGGAAGGTGAAGGATCACTACAACGTCAACCAGTTGAGCCTGGTCGCCGCCGAGGCGGCCCTCGACGACCTGCCGCACATGCGCGCCAACGCGGCGCGTATCGGGGCCACGCGGCAGCGGCTCACCGCCCGGCTGCGGGAACAGGGTTTCCAGGTCTGGGATTCGCAGACCAACTTCGTGCTGGCCCGCACTCCGGGACCGGCGGCAGCGGGCCTGTACGAGCAGCTCAAGGAGCGGCGCATCCTGGTGCGCTACTTCGCCCAGCGCCGCCTGGAGGATTGTCTGCGCATCTCCATCGGCACCGACGAGGAGATCGATGCCTTGTTGGGGGTGCTGGCGGAGTTGCTCTAGCTACTCTCCCCGGCGCATCATCCGCCCCAGGGTTTCGACCTCGGCCAGACCCATGCCCAGCTTGCGGGCCACCTCGGCGGGGGAGAGGCCCTGGCTGAGCAGGGCGCGGGCCTGGTCGTAGTTCTCGCGCTCACCGCGGGCAGCCCTGCCCGCGCGGCCCGGCTGGGCCTCGGCCGGCTGCTGTCCCTCGACGAGTTGCTCCAGCATGCCGCAGGCCGACTGCAGCCGGGCGCTGAGTAATTCGAGGGTTTTCTGGTGCACCTCCAGCACCCGCAGGCGCTGGTCGATGATCTCTTGTTGTTCCTTCAGCCAGGCCTTGAACCACAGCCCGATGCCGGCGGCCAGCAGCAGGAACAGGCCGTCGATGAAGAATACCTGCCAATTGGTTTCCATCAGCTCTTGTCGTTTGGCGTTTCTGCGGGAGGGTGGAGCGGGAGGCGGATGATGAAGGTGGCGCCCTGCCCGGGGGGGCTTTCCACGGTCAGGGTGCCGCCGTGGTTGGTGATGATCCGGTGGCTGACCGCCAGCCCCAGCCCGGTGCCGCCCTGACTGGAACGGGTGGTGAAGAAGGGCTCGAAGATGCGGTCGAGGTTCTCGGGAGGGATGCCGGTGCCGGTGTCGGCGAAACGCAGCTCGACGACCTCGCTTTCGCGGCGGACCCCGATGCGCAGGCGGCCGCCCTTGGGCATGGCGTTCTGGGCGTTGAGGATCAGATTGAGGAAGACCTGCTCCAATTCGCCGACATTGCCCTGCAGCCGGGGCAGGTCCTCGGGGCACTCGACCTCCACCTCGATGAGATGGGTGCTGAGCTGGTGGCGCACCAGGGTGCAGGCCTGCTGCACCGCCTGGCCCAGGTCGTAGAGGCCCCAGCCCTCGTCCTGGCTGTTGTTGCGGGCGAAACCCAGCAGCGCCCGGATGATCCGCGAGATGCGCTTGACGTTGTGCTCGATCAGGCGCAGGTCGTCGCCCAGGCGGCCGGGCTCGCGCTGCTGGAGCAGCATCAGCTGCACGCGGCTGAGGATGATCTGCAGGGGATTGTTCACCTCGTGGGCCACCCCCCCGGCCAACTCGCCCACCGCCGCCTGTTTGGCGGAGAGCAGCAGCTGGTGCTGGGATTCCTTCAATTCCAGGTGGGCCCGTTCCAGGTCGGTATAGAGCCGGGCGTTCTCCATGGCCACTGCCGCGTGGCTGGTCAGCACGTCGAGGGATTCCAGCTCGCCGAAGGTGAATTCCCCCTTGCCTTTGAGGCAGTAGAGGGTGAAAAAGCCCAACTGCTCCCCGCGCACCCGCAGGGGGATGTGGATGAAGCTCCACGCCGGGTCCTCCTCGTCCTCGATCACCACCGGATGCCCCTCGCGCAAAATCCAATGAATAATACCGTCTTCCCACTGGGCCAGCACCCGGGCGCGCAGCCGGGTCGCGTCGCCGCGCAGGGCCACGGGTTCGAGGGGCGCCTCGCCCCGGCCGATGAAGAAGACCCCGCAGCTGTGGTACTCGGTGAGGCGGCGCGACAGGTCGAGCAGGGCCTCGAGCACGTCCTGCAGGTCGAAGCTGGCACTGATGGTCCGCGAAAAGGCGTGTAAGTCGAGCAGCTCGTGCATCGAGGCGCGCAACTGGGCGTACCCCTGGTGTTCGCGCTGGAGCCGCTCCTCGAACTGGCGTTTCTCCTCCTCCAGGGCCTGCAATCTCACCCCGTATTCCCGGAAGGCCTCGGTCAGGGTGTCGAGGTGGATGCCCAGCTCCCAGCTCAGCTCGGGCTGCCCGTTTTCGCGGGCCTGCTCCAGCAGCTCGCGCAGGCGCGCCAGGGGCAGTTCCTCTTCCAGCCAGGCCGGCAGCCGGGGAGGGGAGGGGGGCGTCAACATGTCCGGGGATGCCTAGGGGTGCAGCCGGGACGCGCGGCCCCGGGCAGGGCGGGGTTCGGGCAGGGCATGGGTGAGCAGCGGGGCGACCTCCGGGCCTGCATCTGGCTCGGGGTCCTCGCCTGCTTCGCTGCTTGCCTCGGCGGGCGGCGGGCTGTCCTCGTCGGTTTCGCCGCGGGCCAGCCGGGTGAAGGCGTCGGCTTTTTCCATCTCGCGGCGCAGTTCTTCGCCGTAGGTGAAGATGCGCCGCAGCGCCGCCTTGGGTTCCTCGCGGATGCCAAAGACCTGCAGGGCCGCCGGATCGAGGGTGGGCATGCGGGTGCCGCCGCCGTCGCCGATGCCTTCGCGGCGGCAGAGGAAATCGGCCAGGTGGATGAGGGCGGGCAACTCGGCGTTGCGGGTCAGGCGTCCGGGGGCGTGGTGGTAGCCGATGGCGTCGACCAGTTGTCCGGGCAGGTTCCATTTCTCGGCCAGCCAGCTGCCCACGTCGCTGTGGGTGAGCCCGAGGACCAGTTCTTCGGCCTTGCCGATGTAGAGGTCCTCGGCGCGCATACGCTCGATGACCTGGGCGAACTCGGTGGGGAAGTACTGGTTGAGGATCAGCTTGCCCACGTCGTGCAGGATGCCGGCGGCGAAGGCTTCGCCGGGCAGGCGGTAGCGCAGTTTGCCGGCCAGCAGGCGGGCGCTCACCCCGCAGGCGATGGAGTGTTCCCAGAAACCCTGGCGGTCGAAGTAGGTGTTGTCGCTGGGGCCGGAGAAACGCTGCAGCACGGAGACGCTCAGGCCCAGACTCTTGACCGTCTCGAAGCCAAGGATCACCACCGCGTGCTGCACCGTGGAGATCTCGCGGGGGAAGCCGTAAAAGGAGGAGTTGGCCAGCTTGAGGATCTTGGCGGTTAGCGCCTGGTCGGTGGAAATGAGCTGCGCCACCTGGCGGCCCGAGGTCTTCGGGCTGTCGATGAGCGTCATCAGCTGGGTGATCACCGTGGGCAGGGTGGGCAGCCCGATGATGCTCTGGGTGATCCGTTTGAGCCGTCGTTGTTTGTGTTCGTCCAACAAGGTGGCCACCTGGCGGTCCGGAGCCGCGGCCTGGGTTCAGGCAGTGAGGTCGATATGGCTGGAACCCGCTGGTCCGGGGCCCGGCGGGGTAGCGTCTTCCTGGTCGGAAACTGGCTGGCGGCGACGGCGACGGCGTTGCTCCTGCTGGCGCTGGTCGTCGGTCTGTAGCTCCACTTCGTCGCGGTTGTCGGCGGGCAGGGCGCGGGTCTGATCGAGCTGGTGCTGTCTGGCCTGCTGCAGGGCCGCCTGGCGCTGGGCGATCTCGGGGCTGACCTGCTGGATATGCTGCTGGCGGCCGGCGAGCGGCGCCTTGGAATAGTTATCCTGCATATCAACGGGTCTGACCATGCCCCACCTCCGGCCTAGGCCATGAAACGTTTTCGCAGCTTCACCCGCAGGCTCATCACCGCTTTGGTGTGCAGCTGGGAGACGCGCGACTCCGACAACTCGAGCACCTGGCCGATTTCCTTGAGGGTCAGTTCCTCGTAGTAGTAGAGCGCCACCACCAGGCGTTCCTGTTCGGTGAGCTGCCCCAGCGAGTCGGCGAGCAGGTCGCGCATCTCCTCGCGTTCGAGCTGGCCCAACGCGTTGACGGACTCGGTGGCCCGCAGGGTGTCGATCAGCGGCACCGGCTTGTCGTCGTCCTCGCCGTAGGTCATCTCGTCGAGGGAGAGCAGCGCCGTTGAGCTGACGTCCTCGATCATCGCGTAGTACTCGTCCATGGGCACACCCAGGGCGCCGGCCAACTCCTCCTCGGTGGGCTGCCGTCCCAGTTCGTTCTCGACCCGGCCCAGCACCCGCTCGATCTCGCGCGACCGGGCCCGCACCGAACGCGGCACTCAGTCCATGGCGCGCAACTCGTCGAGGATGGAGCCGCGGATGCGCAGAGAGGCGTAGGTCTCGAACTTGACGCCCTTGTTGATGTCGAAGTTTTTGTAGGCGTCGATGAGGCCCACCACCCCGGCGTTGATCAGATCGTCCAACTCCACTGAGCGGGGCAGACCGATGGCCAGGCGTCCGGCGATGAACTTCACCAGCGGCAGGTACTCCTCCAACTGGCCCGGTTCCGTCTTCTTGACGGGCTCCTGTTGCTTGCTGTATTCGAGGACGGCTTTCTGGCCGGTGGTCTTCTTGGGGTTCATGCGGTCTCTCCGCCTAGGTAGGGGCCTGTTCTGGGGAGCCGGATGAGAGAAACTGACGCCAGAGAGGGGCAAAGAGCCCTTGTGGGGCTAGGGCCGGCCGCCCTTCCACCAGATTTTCCGCCAGCCGGGCCAGCGCTTTGGCTGCCGGCGGGGGCGGGGTGGCCAGGGTAAAAGGGATCTGGCGTTTGGCGGCTTCACGTACATATCGATCTAAAGGAATATAACCCCAGTTGTCAATTTCTGCCCCAAGAAAGCGCCGGGTCATCTCGCCGAAGCGCTCCTGCAGCTCGGACGCCTCTGCCGCCGAGTCGGCCATATTGACCAGCAGGCCGGGGGCCAGGTCGGGCCGGCGCTGGAGCAGCACCTTGAAAATGGCGTAGGCATCGGCGATGGCGGTGGCCTCCGGGGTGGTCAGCAACAGGAGCTGGTCGGCGGCGGCGGCGAAGTCGAGGACCTTGGGCGCCAGGCCGGCCCCGGTGTCGACCAGCACAAAGTCGAAGTGGGTTTCGTACGAGCGCAGCGGGGCCAGGCCGGCGGCGGTGAGGGCAGCGGGCCGCCAGGGCAGCAGTTGCGAGGCGGCGGGCAGGACCACCACCCCCTCCGGCCCGTCGAGCACAGCCGCTTCGATGGGGCACAGGCCGCTGAGCACCTCCTCGAGGGTGCGGTCCGGGCTCTGGCCGATGAGTATGGCCTGGTTGCCCAGGCCCAGGTCGGCGTCGATGAGCAACACCCGCTGCTGGCAGCGGGCCAGCGACACGGCCAGGTTGAGAGCCACGCAGCTTTTGCCCACGCCGCCTTTGCCGCTGGTGATTGCCAATGAGCGCGGAGCGGCCATCACTTGCCTTTCTCGGCGGCGGCGCCGGTGACGCGGGCGGCCAGCTTGCGCAGGTCGCCTGCCTCGATGGCCCCGGGAACCGAGGGACCCACCGAAAAATAGGAGGTGGGCAACTGGCTCTTGGCCGCGGCGCTGAGCAGGGCGCCGGGCCGCACGGCCTCGTCGAGTTTGGTGAAGAGCAGCCGGCGTTCGGGCAGAGCCTGGCTGGCTTCGAGCAGATCGAGCA
Organism: Candidatus Latescibacterota bacterium; assembly: GCA_020852055.1. Lineage (GTDB taxonomy): Bacteria > Latescibacterota > UBA2968 > UBA8231 > UBA8231 > SICG01. The sequence goes on along the minus strand of JADZBP010000244.1, from coordinate 9,050 downwards.
TGTGTTCGTAGCCGTTCATGGTGTCGATCACCAATTGCACCTCGTCGGCGCCGGCGGTTTCGAGGAGTTGCCGGCGCTTTTCCCACTCGCGGCGCTCGTGGGGGCCGCAGCCGGCGGTGTCGATAAGCACCAGGCGGGCGTCGGGGTGGCGGTCGAGGGCGGCGCGCAGATCTTCCTCGCGATAGGCGACCTCGAGCTCCACCCCGATGAGCTGGGCGAAGATGCGGGTCTGGTCCAGGGCGCCCACCCGGCGGTCGTCGGTGCTGATCAGCACGATGCCCTGCTTGCGGCGCATGGCGAAACCGGCGGCGATCTTGGCGGCAGCGGTGGTTTTGCCAGCTCCGGAAGCGCCGACAAAGCCGACCACCTTGCGGCCGCGCCCGATGCGGATATCGCGGCAGGGGGGTAGGGTGGCGGCCAGGAGGGCGGCGGCGCGCTGATTGAGCGCCTCGCGGTCCTCGCGTTCGGGGCTGACGCCGCTTTGTTCGAGGAAGAGCTGCTGGGCGATGCGGTGCACCAGGTCCTCGACCAGCCCGGTGCTGCGCAGGCGGTCCACCAGCCGGCCCAGGGTTTTGGGAAAGACCAGGGCGGCCGGGGCGCGGCGCTCCAGCCGCTCGACGCTGTCCTGCAACTGGCGCAGTTGCCTGAGGATCTGCTCGCTGCCTTCGAAAGGTCCGCGGGCGGGCGGGGCCGGAGCCGCGGCCGGCGGGGAGGCCGGTGCCAGGGCGCGGGCTGCGGGCAGGGCCGGGACCTCGGCGGGCGCCGGCGCGAGACTCGCCCCCCGCAGCGAGGGCGGGGCATAGGACCAGTCGAGGGGCACCGCGGCTGCCGGTGCGGGCGCCGGGGCGGCGGCACCGGCTTCGTCGAGCGCAGCGGTGACCTCTACCCGGGCTTCGCCCTGCGGGTTGAAGCGGGTGTTTTTTCGTATTTGCCGGGTGTTGAGGATTACCGCGTGCTCGCCCAAGTCCTCACGGACTTGTTGCAAGGCTTCCGGCATACTTCTGGCCACGTATTTGCGGATCTTCATCGGTCAGGTTGATGCTGCCTACCGCAACCACCTCCACTTCGGGGGCGATTTCGTTGTAGGAGAGCACGTAGAGGGTGGGGAAATTGGCCGCGGTCAGTTTGCGGAACGCCAGGCGGATATGGGGCGCGGTGAGCACCACCGGCTGCTGCCCGTTGCCGATCATCTGGTCGATGAGGCTGCTCATGGTGTGAAAGAGGCGGCTGGCCAGGTCCGGGGGCAGGGCGACATTGATGCCGGCCACCGTCATCTGGATGGACTCCTTGATCATCTCCTCGATGCGGCCGCCAACCGTCAGCACTGCCAGGCCTTCCTCGGGGTGTTCCTTGAGCAGGGAGTTGCAGATGGCCCGGCGCAGGGCGGTGCGCACGTATTCGGTGAGCACCTCGATATCCTTGATGTCGCCGTAATCGGCCATGGCTTCGAGGATGCTGCGCAGCGAGCGCACCGGCACCCGCTCGGCCAGCAGGTTCTGCAGCACCCGCTGCAGTTTGCTGAGCGGCACGATATTGGGCACGATCTCGTCGACCACCGCCGCGTGGGTCTTCTTCAGTTCGTCGAGCAGGTTCTGGGTCTCCTGCCGGCCCAAGAGTTCGCTGGCGTGGCTGTTGATCACCTCGGTGAGGTGGGTGGCCAGCACCGCCACCGGCTCGACGACATTGTAGCCGGCCAGTTCGGCCCGCTCCCGCTGGGCGGGGGTGATCCACACCGCCGGCAGGCCGAAGGCCGGATCGGTGGTGGCGGTGCCCTCGATGTCCTCCTCGGCCGAGCCGGGGTTGATGGCCAGCAGGTTCTTGGGCTGCAGTTCGCCGCGGGCCACCGGGTCGTCCTTGATCTTGATCACGTATTCGTTGGGCTTGAGCTGGATATTGTCGCGCACCCGCACCGGGGGCACAATGAAGCCCATGTCCATGGCCGCAGCCTTGCGGATCTGGACGATGCGCTCGATCAGGTCGCCGCCCTGCCGGGCATCGACCAGGGGCACGACCTGGTAGCCGATCTCCACCGCCAACTGGTCGACGCGCAGGTAATCCTCGGGTTTCTCCTCGACCTTGATCTCCTGGTGCTGTTGGGCGGCCTTTTCCTCGGCCTTCTGGCGCTGGCTGTTGCGCACGGCGTACCCGGTGCCGCCCAGCAGGATGCCGATGGCCAGGAAAGGCCAGGTGGGCAGGCCGGGCACCAGACCCAGGCCGGTGAGCATGGCGGCGGCGATCAGCACCGCCTGCGGCTTGCCCATCAACTGCTGGTTGAGGTCGTGGCCGAGGTTCTCGCCGGAGGTGGAGCGGGTGACGATGATACCGGCGGCAGTGGAGGTGATCAGGGCCGGGATCTGGGTGACCAGGCCGTCGCCCACGCTCAGCAGGGTATAGCGCTGCAGGGATTCCAGCAGGCTCATGCCGTGCTGCAACACCCCGATGGCAAAGCCGCCGATGATATTGATGAGCACGATCAGGATGCCGGCCACCGCGTCGCCGCGCACAAACTTGCTGGCCCCGTCCATGGCCCCGTAGAAGTCGGCCTCGCGGGAGATCTGGGAGCGGCGGCGGCGCGCCTCCTCTTCGTTGATCAGGCCGGCGTTGAGGTCGGCGTCGATGGCCATCTGCTTGCCGGGCATGGCGTCCAGGGTGAAGCGGGCGGCCACTTCGGCGACGCGCCCGGCGCCCTTGGTGATGACCACAAACTGGATGATGATGATGATGGCGAAGATGATGAAGCCCAGCACGTAGTTGCCGCCGATGACCACGTGCCCGAAGGCGTCGATCAGTTTGCCGGCATTGGCCTGGCTGAGGATCAGGCGGGTGGAGGCAACGTTCAGGGAGAGCCGGAAGAGGGTCAGCACCAGCAGCAGGCCGGGGAAGACCGACAGTTCCAGGGGGGCGGTGACGTAGAGGGTCAGCAGCAACACCAGCAGGGACAGGCTGATGTTGAGGGTGAGGAAAAAGTCCATCAGGAAGGTCGGCAGGGGGATGATCATCATCCCCAGAATGGTGATGACGCCGACCGCCAGCATGACGTCCGTGTGTTTGGCGATATTGCGGAGCATCTGGATCAACAAGATCTCGTCCTCTCAGTGCAAGGATACGAAGGGCGCGGCGATCTCACCACTTCTTGCGCTTCAACTGGTACACAAAGGCCAGCACCTGGGCCACGGCCTTGAACAGTTCCTCGGGCACGGTATCGCCCACCTGCGCGGCCTTGAACAGGGCGCGGGCCAGGGGTTTGTCCTCCACCAGGGGCACCCCCGCTTCCCGGGCCATCTCCTTGATCTTCTGAGCCATCAGCCGCTGGCCCTTAGCCACCACCTGGGGGGCGGCCATCATCTCGGGATCGTAGCGCAGGGCCACGGCGATGTGGGTGGGGTTGGTGACCACCACGTCGGCCTTGGGTACATCGTCCATCATGCGCCGGCGGGACATCTCCCGCTGCAGGGAGCGGATGCGGGCCCGCACGTGGGGATCTCCTTCCTGCTGCTTGAACTCCTCCTTGATCTCCTGTTTGCTCATGCGCAGGCTCTTCTCGAACTCCCAGCGCTGGAAGGCGTAGTCGAGCACGGAAAGCGCCAGCAGGGCCATCAGGATGCGGTAGCCCAGCTTGAGGATCAACTCGCCGCTGAGGGCGAAGATCTGGCCGACCTCCATATCGAGGAAGCGGATGTAGTTGACCGCCTCGTTGGCGATGGTCAGGTAGGTGATGTAGACGATGAGGGCGATCTTGAACAGGCCCTTGGCGAGTTCGACCAGCCCGTGCATCGAGAAGAGCCGGCCAACGCCGCTGAGCGGGTTGATGCGGTCGAACTTGGGCATCAGCGGTTTGCCGGTGAACACCACCCCCACCTGGGCGTAGTTGATCAGCAGGGCCACCGCGGTCAGGACCAGCAGCAGCGGGGCGGCCACCTGGGCGGTGCTCCCGGCCCAATCCCAGATATAGGCCGGGGTATTGGCCAGATCGAGCTGGATGGTGAAACCGTCGGTGAGCATGCGGGTGGTGAACTGCGCCAGGCCGCGGTACATAAATGCGCCCATGCCCGAGAGGGCCATCAGGCCGGCCAGCAGGATGGCCACCGAACTCAGCTCGGCGCTGCGGGCCACCTGGCCCTGGTTGCGGGCTTCCTCGCGCCGCCTGGGGGTGGCCTGCTCGTTCTTTTCCTGGAAGGATTCGTCGGGCATGGCGGCCTAGGACATGAACTCGATGAGGGCCATCAGATGGCGCGACAGGGTATTGATCAGCTTGCTCATCAACAGGTAGAAGAGCGGCAGGGAGGCGACGAGCACCCCGATCCCGGCGGCCAACTGCACCGGGAACCCGATCACCAGGATGTTCATCTGCGGCACGGTGCGGGCCAGCACGCCCAGGGCCACCGAGACCAGGAAGAGGGCCAGGATGACCGGGGCGCTGATCTTGATGGCGATGACAAAGACCTCGCTGGTAAGGGCGATGATCTTGAGCATCACCGCCTCCCTGAGCACCACCCCGCCCAAGGGGATCACCTCAAAGCTGCGGGCCAGCCCCTGGAGCACCAGGTGGTGGCCGTCGATGGTTAACAGGATCAGGATGGCCAGGATGTTGAGGTACTGGCCGATGATCGAGATCTGCCCGCCGGAATGGGGGTCGATCACATCGACGATGTCCAGGCCCATCTGCAGGCCGGCCAGCTGGCCGGCAAACTGGACGCCGATAAAGAGCAGCAGCACCGCATAACCCAGCACCAACCCCAACATGGCCTCCCGCACCATCATGAAGGCGTAGGGGTACAGGCCGGTGGGCAGGACGGGGTGATGGGTGGCAACCAGCGGGAAGATGACCAGCGACACCATGAACGCCAGGCCGACCTTGGCCTGGTTGAGGTAGTTGTGGTGGCCGAAGATCGGGGCAACGATCAACAGGGCGCTGACGCGGAGCAGCACCAGCAGGAAGACATGGAATTGATCGAGCCAGTAGGCCACGCCGCGCCTTTCAGCCGATGACCGAAGGGATGCTGGAGATCAACTGGACGGTGAAGTCCACCATCTGCTGCATCATCCAGGGAAGCAGCAGCAGCATCAGGGCCGCCACCGCCAGGATCTTGGGGATGAAGGTCAGGGTCATCTCGTGGATCTGGGTCACCGCCTGGAAGATGCTGACCAGCAGACCCACCACCAGGGTGACCGCCAGCACCGGGCCGGAGACCAGCAGCACCAGCAGCATGGTTTGTTGGGAGAGGCTGATGATGTATTCGGGGGTCATGCCTTTTCCTCGCCGGAAGGGCGCGTCAGTTGAAGCTCTTCACCAGGGAGTGCACGACCAGGTTCCAGCCGTCCACCAGCACGAAGAGCAGCAGTTTGAAGGGCAGGGAGACGGTGATGGGTGGCAGCATCATCATACCCATGGACAGGAGGATGCTCGAAACCACCAGGTCGATGACCAGAAAGGGGATGAAGAGGATGAACCCGATCTGGAAGGAGGTGCGCAACTCGCTGATGATGAAGCTGGGGATCAGCACCGTGTTGGGAATCTCGCTGGCGTTGCGCGGCTGCTTGATCTTGGCCATGCTGACGAAGAGGGCCATGTCCTTCTGGCGGGTCTGTTTGAGCATGAACTCGCGGATGGGCACCATACCCCGGTCCATGGCCTGCTGGTAGGTGATGCGTTCGGCGATGAGGGGTTGGATGGCCTCGTCGTTGACGCGCTCCCAGGCCGGGGCCATGACGAAGAAGGTGAGGAAAAGCGATAGCCCGATCAGGAGTTGGTTGGGGGGCATCTGCTGGGTGCCGATGGCGGTGCGCAGGAAGGAGAGCACCACCACAATACGGGTGAAAGAGGTCATCATGATCAGGATCGAAGGCGCCAGCGACAGGATGGTCAGCAGGAAGATCAACTGCAGCGACACCGCTACGTCGCCGCCCTTCTTGGCATCCTCGACCTGCAGGCTGATCTTGGGCAGGCCCTGGGCGTCGGCTACCGCGGGCCAGAGCCCGGCGGCGAGGGCGACGAGGGCGGCGGCCAGCAACCAGGGCCACCAGCGGCGGGTCGGGGCCGGCGGGGCAGAAGGGGTCGGGGTTTTCATCGCTCAACCTTCCTGCCGGCCGGGCTGCTGGCCCAGCAGGGAGCGGAACTGGGCTGCGAAGGACGGGGAAGCGCCGGGGCGGGGAGTGAGTTCCAACTCGCCGGGTTGCCACTGAGAGAGCGGGGTGATGGCGGAGTCGGTAACCCCCAGCGCCAGGGGGCGACCGCCGATCTCGACCAGGTAGATGGCCTTCTTGGGGCCAAGATAGAAGCGCTCCATCACCCGGATGTTGGTGCCGGCGGCGCCGAACTGCTGGCCAAAGGCGCTTTTGCGGAGCAGGAAGACCGTGCCCCAGGCCAGCAGGATCACCAGGGCCAGACCCAGGCCGAGTTTAACCATCAAGGTCAGGTAGGGCACGCCTTCTTCGGCGGGGGCCGGCGAGGAACCAAAAAGGGAATCAGGCGAAGCCGGCGCCGCAGGGGACAGGAGGAAGGGGGCTGCCGTGTCCGCGGCAGCGCGGGCGCTATCCGGAGCGGTGGTTGCCCCGGCGGTACCTGCCAAAAAGAAACAGCTCAAGCCCACTGCCCAAGCCGTGCTCCGGAATCGTCGATCCATCTGACCACCACCTTCCAATCCTTTGGGTGCCGTGGCCATCAGTGGAGCAACAAATATGCCGCTGGGAGTGGGAAGGGGGGATGGATGAAGCTAAATCCAACAAAAACAGCATAGAACAGTCCGGGCGGACCACTCCTGGTATAGGTGGATCGGGAAAAAACCGCCGGGGGTGGGGAAGGAAATTCCCCCTCTGATCAGAGGCCCGTGGCCAGAGGCGAAACGAGTTCGGTGATACGCACGCCAAAATTCTCGGACACCGTCACCACCTCGCCGCGGGCGAAAAGGCGGCCGTTGACCATGACGTTCACCGGCTCGCCGACCGACTTGTCCAGTTCGATAAGGGACTGTTCACCCAGGTCCAGTACCTCCTGCACCGTCTTTTTGGTGCGGCCCAGTTCGATGGTCACCATCAGGCGCACGTCCATGAGGCGGGCGACGTTGGGCGGTATGCCGCCGCCGGTGGCCACCCCGGTGGCCGCGCCGCCCCCGCCCCCGCCCATGCCCTCAAGGCCATCCAACCCGCCCATGCCCCCGCCATCCTGCTCCATGGCCTTGAGCATTTCCATTTCCATCATCTGGTCCATATCCCCACCGCCCTCGTCGCCGCCCGACTCCATGGCCCGGAGCATCTCCTCGGCCAGCGGGTCGGTCTCGTCCCCGGCGCCGCCGCCGATGGCTTCGGCCAGGGCGTCGGCATCCTGCATCAGATCGTCTTCTTCCGCCATGAGCTGGGTTCTCCTTGGACGCCTAGAAAGGAATGGGCCTGGCCCGGTTCTTGAAGATCTCCTCGTTCTCCTTGTCGATGAACTGGGTGATCTGCACTGCGTTCTTGCGGCCCACCCGGCCGGGCAGGGCGAGGAATTTGGGCTCCTCCTCGACAAAAACCACTGCCGGCTCCCGGACACCGGTGTCGAGGCGCAGGACGTCGCCCGTTTGCAGGTTCTGGAGATCCTGGAAGGAAACCTCGCCGCGGGCCAGTTCGGCGCGCAGGGGGAGATAGGTTTTGTCCAGGCGCAGGCGGTTGGAGCGCAGCAGCTCGTCCTTGTTGGCCCGCGTCTGGCGCGCGTAGCTCTGCTGACCGAGGCGGGGCAGGATGGATTCCAGGGTGAAGAAGGGGTAACACAGGCTGACCAGCCCCGAGGCATTGGTCGAGTTCACCTCAAAGGCCAGCAGGATGACGATTTCGCTGGCGGCGGTGATCTGCATGAATTCGGGGTTGGTCTCCAACTCCACGTCCGAGATCTCGACCCGGAGGATGGGTTCCCAGGTGGCCTCCAGATCCTCGATCACCCGCTTGACGCTCTTGTTGATCACCCCCATCTCGATGGCGGTCAACTGCCGGGCATCCACCCCCTGGGAGGAACCCTTGCCGCCGAAGATGCGGTCGACGAAGGCAAAGGCCACCGGCATGGCGAAGTCCATGATCGCCTGGCCGTGGGTGGGGCCCAGGGTGAACTGGTAGGAGCAGGAGGGGTTGGACAGGGACATGATGAACTCGGCGTAGGTGGTCTGGTCCACAAACGCCGTGTCCACATCCACCACCGCGCGCATTGCCCCGGAAAAGGTCGAGCCCAGCAGCCGGGCGAAATTGTCGTGCAGGCTCTCCAGGGTGCGCAACTGGTCCTTGTTGACGCGGGCAGGGTGTTTGAAGTCGTAGGCCGTGGCGATCTGCTGCGAGGCCACGTCCTCGAAACTGCTGCCGGTGTCGCCGCCACCCCCGCCGCCGCCGCCACCGCCGCCGCCACCCAGGCCGCTGTCGTCGCTGCCCTCGGCTACCGAGAGTAGCTGGTCAATCTCTTCCTGGGAAAGGATGTCGCCCATTAGTATCCACTCACTGGATGACGAATTCGGAGAACTCCACTTCCGCGATCTCGAAGATCTTCTGGTCCTCTTTCTCGGGGTCGGGGATGAATTCGGGTATCTTGGCCAGGATCTGGCTATTGAGCTTTTTCTTGATTTCTTCCTTCAGTTCCTTCCGGCCTTCTGGGTCGAGCAATTCCTCGACGCCGCGGGAGCTGAGCATCTCGATGATCATCGAGCGCATCTTGCCGGCGTAGGGGGCCATCGGCGCAAAGGCCGGGTTGCCGCCTTCACCCTCCCCCTCGCCGCCGGCCGCCTTCTCTTCTTCCTCGCCGGGTTTCTTGTTGGTCCGGATCATGCCCAGTTCCACGGCGACCATCACCACCCGCGAGGCGTCGGTGCCGGCCGGGTTGGCCATGATCTTTTTTAACGGGGCAGGGGAGTAATACTCCGGCAGTTCGCCACCGTGCTCCTCCTTCGCACCCCCCTCCTGGACCTGAGTTTCGTTGAGCGGCATTTCGGCGGCGTGTTCCTCGCCGCCCACCTTATCCTTGAAGACGGTGGTGATCACCACCCAGGCGACGATGCCCTGGGCCACCAGCACAATGGCTGCCAGCGGTCCCCACT
>JADZBP010000243.1 GCA_020852055.1 Candidatus Latescibacterota bacterium | reverse complement strand
CTTGGGCTTGGGAATATCAGGCGACCCTTCACGCGGGACTCTTTATGAAATTGGATGTGGTCAAACTCACCCAGGAGCTGATCGCGTACCCTTCGGTCAGCCTCACCAGCAACCTCGACATCGCCCATCATCTGATCGGCATCCTGGGGAAACTTGGGTTCGAGATCGAGGAATTGCCCTATAACGACGCCAAGGGGGTGGCCAAGCTGTCCATCGTCGCCAAACTCGGCAAGGGCAAAGGCGGCCTGTCGCTGATGAGCCACAACGACGTGGTGCCGGCCTTCGCCGAGCAGGGCTGGAAAAGCGACCCCTTCAAGGCTCGCCTGCACCAGGGAAAAATCTATGGCCGCGGCTCCTGCGACATGAAAGGCCCCCTGGCGGCCACCGTGTGCGCCGCCGCCCGGTTCAAGGCCTCGCAACTGGCCGCGCCCCTGTATCTGGTGATCACCTCCGACGAGGAGATCGCCGCCCGCGGCGCCTGGGAGGTGACCCGCAAGTCGAAACTCTTCCGCGAGGCCCGCAGCGGCTATGGCCTGATCTGCGAACCCACCCGCTTGCGGGTGGTGCACGCCCACAAAGGCGCGCTGTACCTCCGCGCCACCTCGCAGGGCCGGGCCGCCCATACCAGCACCCTCAAAGGGGTGAACGCCAATGTGGCGATGATCCCCTTCCTCCAGGAGATGGGCGCCATCTACGACCTGGTGCTGCGCGCCAAAAAATACCGCAACGACGAGTTCAGTCCGCCCCATTCGGAGTGGAGCATCGGCATCAACGATCACAACATCGCCACCAATGTCACCCCGGTGCAGAGCGTCTGCACCATCAGTTACCGGCCCATGCCCGGGGCCCCGGTGGACGACCTGATCGAGCGCAGCCGCAAGGCGGCCGCCAAACACGGGGTGAAATTCGAGGTAGTGTTTTCCGGGCATCCCCTTTACACCCCCACCGACTCGCCACTGGTGCGCACCGCCCTGGCGCTGACCGGCACCCGCAGTTCGGCCACCGTGCCCTACGGCACCGACGGCCTGGCTTTTGCCACCAAGATGAAGAATCTGGTGGTGCTGGGGCCCGGCGACATCGCCCAGGCCCACACCGTCGATGAGTGGGTGGAGACCAGCCAGTTGCAGCAGGCGGTGGATCTCTACAGCCGGTTCATCGACCGCATCTGCGTGCAGGGCCAGGCCTGAAAAAAAGGGGCGGGCCGCTCGGCCCGCCCCGGTCACTCCCCCTGTGTGCTACCTGCCTATCCCAGGTTGAAAGCCGCGTGCAGGACCCGCACCGCCTGCTCGGCATCGGCCTGACCCACCACCACCGAGATCTTGATCTCCGAAGTGCTGATCATGTGGATGTTGATATTGGCCGCCGCCAGGGCCTTGAACATGCCCGCGGCAACCCCGGCGTGGCTTTTCATGCCCACCCCGACCACCGAGATCTTGGCGATCTGGGCATCGGCGATCACGTCGTCGGCGCCCAGTTCGGCGCGGATGGCCTGACAGACCTCCAGCGCGCGCTCGAGTTCGGTCTTCTGCACCGTAAACGACATGTCGGTGGTGCCCGCCTCGCTGGTGTTCTGGATGATCATGTCGACGTTGATGTTCTTGTCGGCCAGCGGGCCGAACAGCCTGGCGGCCACGCCCGGCCGGTCCGGCACATGGCGCATGGTGATCTTGGCCTCGCCAAGGTCGTGGGCGATACCGCGCACCACTACCTCTTCCATCTCCTCTACCTCCTTGATGAGCGTGCCGGAATTCTCGTTGAAACTAGAGCGGACATGGATGACCACGCCGTACTTCTTGGCAAACTCGACCGAGCGCGACTGCAGCACCCGCGCGCCGGCGCTGGCCAGTTCGAGCATCTCATCCGGGGTCACCACCTGCAGCTTGCGCGCCCCGGGCACCACCCGCGGATCGGCGGTGTAGATGCCATCGACGTCGGTGTTCATCTCGCAGACATCGGCCTTGAGCGCGTAGGCCAGGGCCACGGCCGTCAGATTGGAGCCGCCTCGACCCAGGGTGGTCTCCTCGTCGTCGATGGTCACCCCCTGGAAACCGGCCACGATCAGGACCTGCTCCTTGTGCAATTCCTCCAGGAGGCGGTCGGGCTTGAGGTCGAGGATACGCGCCTTGCGGTGGACCGCGTCGGTGATGATGCCGCTCTGCCCGCCCGTTAGGGAAACCGCCGCCACCCCCAGGTCCTGCACCGCCATCGCCAGCAGCGACATCGAGATCCGCTCGCCGCAGGCCAGCAGCATATCGACCTCGCGGTCGGGGGGCCGGCTGCTGACCTTGTTGGCCAGGGCCAGCAGATCATCGGTGGTGTCGCCCATCGCCGAAACCACCACCACCATGCGGTCCCCCTGTTTGTGCCGGGAGACGATGCGTGCAGCCACCCGCCGGATCAGTTCGGGGGTGGCGACCGAGGTGCCGCCGTACTTCTGGACTACCAGCGCCATAGCTAAACCGCCTTCTTGCCGGTCAACAGATCCATCATTTCGTGGCCGTGTTCGAGGTGCAGCGCCCCGCCTTCCGCCTCGCCTTCGCCATAGCTGGTTACCTGGTCGGCGGGCAGCCCCTCGCCCCAGAGCAGGAAGGGCACCGGCTCGCGGCTGTGGGTGCGCAGGGCGATGGGGGTGCGGTGGTCCGGACTGACCAGGATGCGACAGGGCCCCACCGAGGCCAACCCTTCGAGCAGGGTGCCCACCACCAATGCGTCGAAGTCCTCAATGGCCTTTTTCTTGGCCTGCGGGTCCCCGTTGTGGCCGGCCTCGTCAGGGGCTTCGACATGTACATAGACCAGATCGAGGTGCTTCAGCGCCTCAAGAGCGTACTGGGCCTTGCCCAGGTAGTTGGTATCCAGGTACCCGGTGATGCCCGGCACCTCGATGATCTCCATACCCGCAGCCCGGCCGATGCCCCTGACCAGGTCCACGGCCGAGATCACCCCGCCCCGCAGCCCGTACTTCTCGGCCATGCCCGGCAGGAGCAGGGGCCGGCCCTCCCCCCACAGCCAGATGGCATTGCCCTGCCCCTTGCCCTGCGCCGCGCGCTGCTGGTTGACGGGCGCCTGTGCCAACAAGGGGCCGGCCTGCGCCATCAGCGCCCGCACCTCCTCCTGCCGTTCGCCGGCGGGCAGATGGGCGGCGATGGACTGGCCCATGATGTCGTGGGGCGGGTAGGACTTGAGTCCCAGGGGGCCCTGATGCCAGACCACGATATGGCGGTAACCCACCCCCGGATAGAAGGTCAAGCCGGGACGGCCCAACGCCGCCTGCAGCTCCTCGATCAGCTCGCGCGCCTCGGGGGTGGAGATATGGCCGGCGCTGTAGTCCACCAGGGTATCGCCCTCGCGGGTGATGGTGTTGCAGCGGAAGGCGATGTCCTCGGGCCCCAGGGTCAGGCCCATGCTGGCAGCCTCGAGGGGAGCGCGGCCGGTGTAATACTGGCGGGTATCATACCCGAAAAGTTCGAGGTTGCCGATGTCACTGCCAGCCGGCCGCGAGGGTGGGATGATCTGCACCAATCCCCCGGTTCCCTCGGCGGCGAGGCGGTCGAGATGGGGCGTATGCGCCGCTTCAAGCGGGGTCTTTCCGCCCAGGGAATCGATGGGGTAGTCGGCGGCCCCGTCGGGCACCAGCACGAGGTATTTCACAGGGCCTCGATGCGGATGACGCGGGCCTGGCCCTGCAGGATATCGAGCCGGCCCAGGACGGCCAGGGCGCGCTGCATGGCGGCCTCGGGCGCCTCGTGGGTGACGATGATCAGCGGCACCGTGCCGCCCTGCAGGTCGCGCTCCTTCTGGATCACCGAGGCGATGCTGATGCGTTCCTCGGCCAGCACCCGCGCGATCTGGGCCAGCACTCCGGGCCGGTCGCAGGCCAGGGCGCGCAGATAGTACCGCAGCTCCACGTTGCGGATGTCGGCGATGGTGGTGCCCTCGTCGCCGATGATCATATCGCCGATGGCCGGGCCGGCGCCCGAGTTGCGGCGTTCGGCCAGGTCCACCATGTCGGCGACCACGGCGCTGGCCGTGGGCATCTGGCCGGCGCCCCGGCCGTAAAAGACCTGCGTGCCCACCGAGCTGCCCACCACCTCGATGGCGTTGAAGACATCGTGGATGTTGGCGATCAATGCCTCGGAGGGCACCATGACCGGATGGACCCTGGCCTCGACCTGCTCGCCGCGGCGCTTGGCGATGGCCAACAATTTGATCGTGTACCCCAGTTCGCGGGCGTACTCGATATCCTGCGGCTCGATGCGCTCGATGCCCTCGCAGAAGATCTGTTTGGCGGTGCCGGTGGTGTGGAAGGCGATGCGGCAGAGGATGGCCAGCTTCTGGGCGGCGTCCTGACCGCTGACGTCGAGGGTGGGATCGGGCTCGGCGTATCCCTTTTCCTGGGCCTGGCGCAGGGTGTCGGCGTACCCGCCGGCGCCGCTGGACATCTGGGTCAGGATGTAGTTGGTGGTGCCATTGAGGATGCCGTACAGGGACTCGACCCGGTTGGCCACCAAGCCGTTGCGCAGGGAGCGGATGATGGGGATGCCGCCGGCGACACTGGCCTCGAACATGAGGTCGGCCCCGTGGTCGAGGGCCAGCCGGAAGAGT
>JADZBP010000242.1 GCA_020852055.1 Candidatus Latescibacterota bacterium | reverse complement strand
GGGCAGCAGGTGGCCAGCGGCTTCTACCTGTATCGCCTGCAGGCCGGCGACCAGGTGGCGGTGCAGAAGATGCTCTTCGCCAAGTAACACTGCTCCACCCTATCAGCAACAGCGAGGCCCGGCGGGGAAACCTGCCGGGCCTCGCTGGTCATGGCAGAGGAATTGGTGCCCTCACCTGGCCCGACCAGGGCAGGCCGCTCAGGGAGCGGGCTGCTCGCCGCGCACCAGGGTCCGAATCAGCTCGAGTTGGCGGGGCAGGCACACGGTGGCCAGATCGTAGGTGTCGACGGCCGTGCGCCGGGCGGCGGCGCGCATGGGGGCCAGGCGCTGCGGGTCGTCGAGCACGGCGCAGACCCGGTCCACCATCGCCCCGCCGTCGAAGAAGTCGAAGAGCAGCCCGTTCTCGCCGTCGCGGAGGACCTCCTGCACCGGCGCTGTCGCCGAGGCCACCACCGCGCAGCCGGCGCTCATCGCCTCGATCAGCGACCAGGAGAGCACAAAGGGGTAGGTGAGGTACACGTGGACCGCCGAGACGCGCAGCACCGCGAGGTAGCGCTCGTAGGGCACGCGACCCAGGAAGTGGACGCGCGACAGGTCGATGGCGTCCTTCACCTCGTCCAGGTACCGCTGCTTGTAGGTCTCTCCAGGGGGGAGGCTCGAGCCGTAGCTCACTCCGTCGCCGCCGATGATCACCACCTGCGCGTTGGGCCGTGCCGCCAGCAGGCGCGGCAGCGCGCGCATGAAGATATGATAGCCGCGGTAGGGTTCGAGGTTGCGGTTGACGAAGGTGATCACCTCGGAGCCGGCGTCCAGGACCACCCCGTCGCCAATCTCGAGCCGGGTGTCGGGGGCGGGCGTCACCGAGGTGGTATCGACGCCGTCGAAGAGGACGCTGATTTTTGGGCGATACTCGGCCGGCATCGACTGGTGCTGCCAGTGGGTCGGCGAGATGCCCCAGTCCGCGGCATCCAGGCTGAGCAGGTGCACCGCGTTGCGGGTGCGGGTCCTGAGCCTGCCGTCCAGGCTGAGGGGGAACTCCGGATCGAAGTCGCTGTCGCAGCCGCGGGCGTGGTAGAAAAACTCGCAGAAGTAGAGCAGCACGGTATCGGGCCAGATGTCCCGCAGGTACAGGCCCTCGCCCCATGCGGGGTGGCAGCAGACGAGGTCCGGCCGGTAGCCGACCCGGTGCAACCGCTCGGCCACGCGCGCCACCTGCTGGCCGCGGCGCACGGCGGCTTCGAAGGAGCGCAGGTAGTGATGGGTGTGGGGGCCGGCCCCTTCCGGGGTACGGTAGCCGAGCTCGCGCACGCGCGGGTGGCCCAGGCGCCCCAGATTGCCGGCCTCGCCGATGGCCAGCACCTGATTGCCGAGGTCGTCGGCCAGTGCGGCCGCGATGTGCCGGTACTGGCCGGGAAAGTTCTGATGGACGAAGAGGATGTTCACCGGATACCCAGACGGCTAGGTGGTTCGGGAAAGGGTGGCGCTGAAAGGCTGGAAAACCGATAGGGAAACTAAGGACAGCAGGGAGGCAGATTCAAGCGGCAAAAAGTGCGGCCCGGCGGGGAGACTCACCGGGCCTTTTTTTGTTTTGTTTTCGGGCTCCCGTTGTATATTTGCCAGCCATGAAAACCCACGGGTGCCTTTGCGCGGTATTGCTGCTTCTCCTGTGCGGCCCGGCCCTGGCCCAGAACCAGGTGCTGGAGCTGGACGGCAAAGGTTCGTACGTGCAGCTGCCGGCCCATATCTTCGACGGCCTGGAAGCAGCTACGGTGGAGGCGTGGGTGCGCTGGGACGAGTGGGGTTATTTCTCCCAGTGGTTCGGCTTTGGCGCCGACGATCAGTTCTGCTCCTTGTACATCAACCATCGGGAAAACAGTCCTTTCTTACAGTTTGCCCTCTACACCGGCCACGACGAGCTGCATCTCACCTCGGTGGGGGTGAACCTGCCCTTGGGTCAGTGGTGCCACATGGCTGCGGTGTCGGGGCCGGGGGGTATGCACTTCTATCTGAACGGGGTGGAGGTGGATCACAACAGCTACGAGGGCAGTTTTGCCGCCATGGGGGCGGGGGAAAACAACTACCTGGGCAAATCGAACTGGCGGGACAACGCCTATTTTCGCGGGGCGCTGGACGAGGTGCGGGTGTGGAGAGTGGCGCGCAGCGGCGAGGAGATCCGGGAGGGCATGGGGCCGGCGCTGCGGGGGGACGAGGCGGGGCTGGTGGGGCTGTGGAGCTTTGACGGGGGGGATGCGCGGGACGGCTCGCCGCAGGGCCACCACGGGCAGTTGGTGGGCGGGGCGCGCGGTGTGGCGGCGCCCTTTCCGGGGCTGGCGGGGGTGCGACAGCCGGCCGTGGTGGCGGGGGTGGTGCGGGACGAGACCGGAGCGCCGCTGAGCAATGTGCGTATGCAGCTGCGGCAGGGGGAGCGGGTGGTGGGGACCGGCCAGACCAGGCAGGACGGCCATTTCGCGCTGGCGGGGCTGGGCTCGGGGCCCTACACCCTGGTGGCTGAACTGGGCGAGGCGCACCTGCAGTGGGGCCTCGCCCAGCCGGCGCGGCTGACCGGCCAGGCGCTGCCGCCCCAGGAGGTGCAGTTGCAGGAGGGCGCGGTGCTCCGGCGGGACCTGTACGCGCCCGGCAGCCAGGTGGCGCAGTGGTCCGGGGAGGGGGATGCCCGGGACGCACTGGGGCGGCACGATGGGGTGCTGGTCGGCGGGGCGGGTTTTGCCCCGGGCCTAGTGGGCCAGGCCTTTGCGCTGGACGGGAAGGATGATTGGGTCCGCATCCCGCACGACCCCGAGCTGGACCTGCCGGGCAGCTTCACCCTGGTGGCCTGGGTTTTCCCGGAGGTGGACAACCGCGTGCAGTCCCTGGTCGACAAATGGCCCGACGAGCGGGAAGACACCCTCCATCGGCGCACCTATGGGCTGGTCATCGCGCCGGGGCTGGGTTTCGGTTTCTCCATCACCGACGAGGCCCATCAGCCTGACGCCCCGTTCCACGATTTTCGGACGCCGGCCAACTTGCTGACCCTCAAAACCTGGAACCAGGTGGCGGCGGTATACGACCAGGCCACCGGCACCCGGCTGATCTATGTCAACGGGAGGGAGGTGGCCCGGCGCCAGGACCCGCCCATCACCCTGGCCACCAACACCCTGGATCTGATCCTGGGAGGGGCGCAGCGCAGCCGGGACCTGCCCTTCAAGGGACTGCTCGACGAAGTGGCCATCTACCACCGGGCCCTGCCCGAAGCGGCCATCCTGCGGCTGTACCGCCGCCAGGCCGAGGCATACTGGGCCGGGGAGGGCAACGCGGCGGATCTGCGGGGCGGCAACCAGGGGGTCCTGGTAAAAAGGGTGGGCTTTGCGCCGGGGGTGGTGGGGCAGGCCTTTGCCCTCGACGGCCAGGGCAGCTACGTGGAGCTGAATCCGCAGATCGGGAACTTCGGCACGGCGGATTTCTCGCTGGAGCTGTGGCTGTGGCGGGAGCGGGAGGGGATCGTCGAACCGATCCTCGACCGCGCCTACACGATGGGGTACCTGCGCGAAGCGACGCCGGGGGTCATATATCAGATCAGCAGCGAAATCGATGGCCACACCTCGCTGTATCTCGACGAGGGGGGCCGGCTGCAGGGGATCTTCAGCAGCGGCCAGGACCTGCACCGGCTGCACAGCACCCGACCCTTGTCCCTGCGGACCTGGCACCACCTGGTGCTGGTGCGGCAGGGAAAGGAACTGCGGCTCTATGTGGACGGCCAACCCGAGGCGGCCGACACGGCGGCGCGGGTGGTGGCGCTGGAACTGCCCATGCCCCTGACCCTGGGCGGGGCGCCGGCGCAGGACCGCTACTTTCAGGGGCTGATCGACGAGGTGGCCTTCCACAACCACGCTCTCGCCCCTGGGGAAATCGCCCAGACCTACCAGACCCAACTGCGGGCCTGGCAGTGGCGGCAGGGGCGGGACTGGCTGCAGCGGGGAGGGATCGGGCTGGCGGTGGTGGTGGCGCTCTTTTCCAGCGCGCGGTACTACAGCCAGCGTCGGGCGCGGCAGCAGCAGGCGGCGCAATTGCTCCGGGAGCAGCAGGCCCGCGAGGTGGCGGAGGCGGCCAACCAGGCCAAGAGCGCCTTTCTGGCCAATATGTCGCACGAGATCCGCACCCCGATGAACGCCATCCTCGGCTACGCCCAGATCCTGCGCGAGCGCGAGGCGCTCAGCCCGGAGCAGCAGGACCGGGCGGTGGAGGCCATCTACAACAGTGGGGACCACCTGCTCAAGCTGATCAACGATGTCCTGGACCTGTCCAAGATCGAGGCCGGCCGCATGGAGCTGCAGGAGGAGGACTTCGACCTGGAGCAACTGCTCGACGGGCTGGGCTCGATGTTCGAACTGCGCTGCCGGCAGAAGGGCCTGGCCTGGCAGGTGGCGCGGGAGGGCGAAAGCTGGCAGGTGCGCGGGGACGAGAACAAACTGCGGCAGGTACTGGTGAATCTGTTGGGCAACGCGGTGAAGTTCACCGACGAGGGCGAGGTAGTGCTGGAGGTGCGTCAGGAGCAGAGGCAGTATCACTTAGCGGTGCGGGACACGGGCCCGGGGATCGACCAGGCC
>JADZBP010000241.1 GCA_020852055.1 Candidatus Latescibacterota bacterium | reverse complement strand
GTCTGGATGCAGGCGGCCGTAACGCAGTTCGTACATCCCCGTTGGCACGTTCCAGAAGCGCAGGCTCTCCGGTGCTTGCTCCTGGGCCAGCGCCTGGCGCAGGATGGCGACGGCCAGCGAGGTTTTGCCATTGCCAGGCGGCCCCATCAGCAAGAGGCCGCGTTTGCCCTGATACTCTCCGGCCTGGGCGTACTGCTGGCACAGGTGAAAGGCTTCGGTGTCGGGGGCCGGCTCCAGGCTGGCAAAGGCACACTTGAAATAGTGGGGCGGGATACCCACCTGCTGCAGTTGCTGCTGCAGCGGGGTCCGGGGTGGATCGTCAAAGTGGTGCGCAAAGCGATGGGCGACCATGGTCGAGCTCCTTTCTCAGGGACGTGGTGGGCGGGGTTGTTTTCTGGCGGCCTGGGATGCACTCCGCAAATCCTGCCGGTAGTCCATCGGTGACCAGGAAGCCCAGGTGTGGGTGCTGCCCCTGGACCGTGCGCAGGCCTGAGATAGCATCTGCCCGTCCTCTTCCTGCTCTCGGCGGCACCAGCGGCTGAAGTAGCTTTGGTAGCTGGCCGGGTGGTTGAGGTCCACGAGGGTCTTCCTGGCCTGGGCAAACCGCCGGAGGACCGAGAGGGGTCGCTCGGAGCCGAAATCCCGGTGCAGTTCGGCAAACCATGCTTCCGGGTACTCCCGGCAATCCGGTTCGATCTGACGCCACAGCCTTTTCACCTGGCTCAAAAAATCCGGGTCTGGCTCCGCCCCCCCTGCACCCCCTGGGGGGGTGGGTACGGGAAGAGCAGTACTGGTTTTGTCTTCTTCGCTAGAAGAAGACCATAATGTTCGGGTGGGCGCGTTGGCGGAGCGGACACGGGTGTCCGCCGGGCGGTCATCAGTGTCCGCTGCGGACATCCGTGTCCGCGAGTTATCCACACTGCCCTCTGGTGCGGATGAGTTATCCACAGCCCCGCACTGCTGGAGTCTGGCGCTGATGCGGCGCAGTTGGCGGTCGCTCAGGCGCAGCAGGGCGGTGAGTTGCCGGCGCGCGGCGGGCGAGTCGCCGCCCAGGCGTCCCAGCAGGTGGAAGACGAGTTTGTCGGTGGGGCTGAGGTGCGGGTGGTCGAGTACGGTGTCGTTCCAGGTCACTGGCTCCCTCCCTTGGGGGTGGCGCTGGGTTAGGGTGGTTTTCGGGTCTGCGGGTTGGCGGTCTCCCCCTGCGCTGGGGGGGCCGCGACAGAGAGGGGTGTGGGTGTTCATCTCAGTTTCACCTGGACAATGGTGCCGGGTTTGAAGTGCTTCCCTGCCCCTGGAAACAGCACCTCTGCCCGACAGGAGCCGCTCTGGGGGTCCACCAGCGGGCTGAGGCGCACCAGGTGGCCGGTGAGAGTCTGTTGCGGCGCAGAGGCTGGCCAGGCGGTCACGGGATGGTGCGGGCGCAGGGCGGCGATCTGATCCGCCGGGATGAAGAGTGCCGCCTTGAGATCCTGGGCCTGGAGGAGTTGGCAGAGGACCTGCCTCGGACTGATGAGACCTCCCTTCTGGATCTGGAGGTCAGCCACTTGGCCGGCCATGGGCGCGAGGATCACGGCGCGGGAGAGGTCCAGTTCAGCGCGCTGCAAACGGAGATGAGCGGTCTGGGCCTGGTACTGGGCATCCTCCAATTCCTGGGCAGAGAGCAGGGAGCGCTGCTGCAGTTGCTGGACCCGGTCGAAGAAGCGCTGGGCGCGCAGATACGCGAGGCGGTATTCCTCAGCAGCCAGGCGCAGGTCGGTGTCGTCGAGGCAGACCAGGGTGTCGCCGGTTGCCACCTGCTGGCCTTCCTGGGCGCGGATGGTTTTGACCATGCCGGCGAGTTGGGCACAGACGGGGGTGGTCTGGGCGGCTTCGAGGGGCACGGTGAGGACGAGGTCCTCCCCCCAGGCCGGCAGAGCCATCAGGAGCAACAGGAGGCTGATCACGGGGCGTCTCCTCTCCACATATAGAGCACCCCGCTAAAGGCCACGGTGGGGTCCTGGAGTTCCTCCAGTTCGCGCTGGGCGTCTTGGACCTGGTGCTGTGCTTCGCGGAGTTCGAGGTAATGCACCGGGGGCCGGCGCAATTCCAGGACGAGCAGGGCGCGTTGCTGGGCAACCACCTGGCGCTGCAGGGTTTCGAGGTGCTGCGGATCTGGGGGCCGGCGCGGGTGTAGACCGGCCACCAGGGCGCGAGGGGCGAAGTCGAATTCCAGATTCTGGCCGGCGATCTTGAGGGGCTGGTGCTGGGTGTGGGGCCACTCGCCCTGGAAACCCGGATCGAAGGCGATGGCGCTTCCCAGCCGGCCAGAGAGGAAGGTTCCTTCCGGGATCTGGGTCAGCACCTGGGCGAAGGGCTGACCGATCACCCGCAGAGTGTCTACCTGCACGGGCTGGCTCAGGGGGTGGATGCGGGCCTGATCCGGAAGGATGTCCCCGTACTCGCCATAGGTGAGCACCTGGCCCTCATAGGCGATGAGGAAGCGGTCGATGCGGCCATCCAATACCAGAGCCTCGCCTTGCACTGGTTGGTGGGTGTCGCGCCAATATCCCTTGAAACGGAGCCGGGTCTGGGTGGTGGCTTCGCGATAGTCGCGGTAGGCCATGGGCGGGGTGGCGGCCAGGTAGCGCATCATCCGCCACACCCCGCCGGCCTGGGAGACCGGGAAGAGCAGGGCCAGCAGGAAGAGCAGCACGATCAGCAGCACCCCCTCCTGCGCCGAGCCGGTGTGGATGCGGAAGCGCTCCCCTCCCGGGAACACACACAGCCGGGGGTAGGGGTGAAAGAGCGGCGCGCCGCTCTTGGTGTAACAGTCGGCCACCAGGTGGCTGAGGTATCCGGCCATCAGGGCCGCGTCCCAGGGGAGGCGCAGAAAGGCCAGGGGCAGGAGGAGAAGCCCCAGGCCGCCCAGCGCCAGCAGGGAATGGCTCGCCCCGCGATGCCCCCAGCGCCGCTCGATGCGTTCGGAGAGGAAGGGCAGCAGTCGGCCCAGGGCGCTGTGGGGCGAGTCGAGGTCCGGCAGCAGGCTACCCAGGAGGGCGCAACTGATAGCCGGCAGGTCCTGGTG
This sequence comes from Candidatus Latescibacterota bacterium, assembly GCA_020852055.1. Classification (GTDB taxonomy): domain Bacteria; phylum Latescibacterota; class UBA2968; order UBA8231; family UBA8231; genus SICG01. The sequence goes on along the minus strand of JADZBP010000241.1, from coordinate 3,512 downwards.
CAGGGGCCGGCCACCCAGGGCAAAGAGGCTGGCCGTACACAGCAGGCCAAAGGCCGCGTGGGTAGGGGCTCTCACCCGCTACCTCCGCATCCGGAACAGGGCGAACTGCACCCCCATCATCAGGGCCGTGCCCACCCCGGCGACGATGTAGAACTCCGCGTCCCCCAGCCCGCGGGCCAGGAAGCGCGAGGCGGCGATCAGCACCACTGGGACGATGATCAGGGGGGTGATGTCGAGTTGGGACTGGGCGCCGGTGTGGACCAGGTCGCGCACCACGCGGGGGGTGACCTCGGGCTCGCGGCGGAGGCGGTCCAGACTTTCGACGATGGCCCTTGGGTTGCCGGCGCTCTGCTGGAGGATGCGGGTTTCCAGGAGCTGGAAATCCGGCACCTGGAGGCCGGCGGCCCCCTGGCGGATGAGCTGGCGGGCTTCCTCGCGGGAGAGGTGGCGCAGGGAGATGCGCTCGAAGCGCCAGAAGTGTTTCTCGTAGCCTCTCTTCACCTCGGGCAGGGCGACGATGAGCGCGAATTTCTTGCCCAACTGGTCCAGCAGCCGGCCCAGGGTGGGCGAGAGGGGGGGCAGATCGTCCACCACCAATACCCACTGATCCTTCTCCACCGCATCCAGGATCATCTGGGTCCAGACCGGGATCGGGGTGCGGGCGTGCTGTTTGCGGAAGGCCTCGAAGTCCTCCCTGGGCGCCCTCCCTGCCGCACTGCCGGAGGCCGGCTCCCCGTCCGGCCCGCCGACAGGCGCTGCCCCGCTGGGCGGCAACGGCTCCCCCGCCGCTGGCAGAGAAGGCACCCGTGCTGTGAGTGAAAAGACCCCGCGCTGGTGCAAGGCCTGGGCGAGATCGGCCAGGCCCTGGCGCACCGGGCTGAGGCCATTAATCCGGATGAGCCGCTCGTTCTTCAATAAGGAGAGCAGATGGCTCTTGCCCACCCCGATGGGACCCAGTACCAGGGTGTCCACGCCCTTGTCCAGGTTGGCCTGGAGGTGCTGCAACTCGGCCTGCCGACCCACGGTCTGGGGGTGGAGAGCGGTCGCCGTGGGTGATGGCTGACTGCGGAAGCGGTAGGACTGGTTGCGCCGGCGGGAGAGCCAGCGGGTGAAGGGGGAGCGCTGGTCCAGCCGCTGCACTGCCTCACTCTTGTGCGCCGCGCTCACACTGATGTAGAGCTGCGAGGTCTGGATGGAAGCGTGACCCATGAGTTCGCGGATGCGCTCGATGGGCACCTGGCAATCGGCAAGGTGGGTGCCGAAGGCGTGGCGCAGCATGTGCGGGTGGACCGGGCGGAGGCCGGCCTGGTGGGCATAACGGCGCAGGGTTTCCCATACAGTCTTGCGGGAGATCCGGCCGCCGGTGCGCAGGTTGCAGAAGACGAAGGGGCCGGCCGCTTCACCGCGTTGGTCCAGCCAAGCCCGCAGGGCATCCTGTGCCTGGAGGTTGAGGGGCACCACCCGTTCCTTGCCGCGCTTGCCGGTGAAGCGCAGGGAGGGGGTGTCGCTGCTCCAGTGGATCTGGTCCAGGTGGAGGTTGCAGGCCTCGGATACCCGCAGACCGCAGCCGGCCAGCACCTCGATGAAAGCCTGGTCGCGCAGGTTTTTGGGCACCGCGCGCAGCCGGTCGAGTTCTTCGGCGCTCAGGGCGCGGGGCAGGCGGACGGGGGCGGCTGGGTTGGTCAACGCCCTTCCCTCGCTGTGCTGCCGCTGCACACATTTCCGGCCCCAACGCCCCGGTACCCGACAAAACGGGAATTATGTCTGGTGCCCAAGGTGGGGCTGGATACGGACAAAACCTTGCCCTTGCGGACAAAACCCTGGCTCACAGGGCTATCCTCGCTGAGTTGCCGCTGGGCAGCGGTAGGGTGTAGCACTCCAGGGCACTGAGGAAGAAGATCAGCCGGTTGTCCGGCGTCCCAGGATTGCCGACGATCCACTCCCCGGCCCCCTCCCGCATCAGGTCGAGGTACTGGCAGTCTTCCGGCCTCAGGGTCAGATGGCTGAAGTGCTGCCATGCGCGGCTATCATGCTGGCTCAGCTCGAAGGGGGGCTTGGACAGGCACCCCTCCAGGCATAACTGACTCTGCATTCCTTGAGCGCTCAACCTCATCCTGGCCATTGGACCCTCCTCGTTGGGGTGGTGGGGGTTTTTCCTCGACGCCCCCTTTCCTATTGCAAGGGCAATGCCAAAAACAAACAGCCACTCGGAGCATGCCGCCCCAAGTGGCTGTTTTCGATGAGATTGGAAAATTAAAATCGTTGCTTTTATTCTCTAATCCGGCTACCCTCTTCCTGGGTCAAGGCGTCGTATTTGACACCCTGCTCCGTGGATTTTGAATATAACCTATTGCAGTCCTGTTCTTTACCTCAAGGCGTCACATACGACACCCGGCGTCAAATACCACACCCTCAGCCAGCCTTGCGCTCGATGCCCAGTTTCCGCATCCGGTTCCGGAGGGTGGCTTCGTGTTTGCCCAGGATGGCGGCAGCGCCTTTGGGGCCTTTGATGATGCCCTGGGTCTGGTCGAGTACCTGGAGGATGTAGCGCCGCTCGTTTTCGTCCAGGCTGACCCACTCCTCCTGCCCCAGCAGTTGCGTCTCCAGGTTGATCGGCAGATGCTGCTTCCACAGGTAGGGTTCCGGGCACACCACCACTGCCGTGTCCAGAAGGTGCTTCAACTGCCGTACGTTTCCCGGCCAACTGTACGCCAGGAGCAGGGCCTCCAACTCCAGGGTGAGACCAGGGGGTTTCTTGCCCACGGTGGCGGCGGCTTTGGCGACGAAGTGCCGGGCCAGGGGAAGGATATCCTCCCGCCGTTCGCGCAAGGGGGGCAACTGCACCATGGCCATCTGGAGGCGGTAGTACAAATCCCCGCGAAAGGTGCCTTCGCGCACCATCCGCTCCAGATCGCGGTTGGTGGCGGCGATCACCCGGGCATCACTCTTGAGGGTCTGGGTGCCTCCCACCCGCTCAAAGGTGCCCTCTCCCAGGAGTTGGAGGAGCTTGGCCTGGGTGTCCAGGGGCAGATCCCCGATCTCGTCGAGAAAGAGGGTGCCGCCGGCCGCCCGCTCCACCCTGCCGATCTTGCGGCTGTCGGCGCTGGTGAAAGCCCCTTTCTCGTGCCCGAAGAGTTCGCTCTCCTCCAGCCCTTTGGTGATGGCCCCGCAGTTGACGTGCACCACCGTGCCGTCCCGGCGGGGGCTCAGCTCGTGTAACAGGCGGGCGGTGATACCCTTGCCCGTGCCGGTCTCACCCAGGATCAACACGGTCAACTCCGTCGGTCCCATCTGCGCCACGAAGGTCTTGACCTGGCGCAGGGCCGCACTCTCGCCGATGAACTCCCCGCCCATCTCGGTGCGTTCCACCATCTCCCTCAACGCCTCGGCCTGGGGATCGGGGGTGATCTCCAGCGCTACCGTGGCCGGCTCAGAGTAGTTGAGATCCCGGTCCACGGCCTGTACCTGGAAGATGTATTCCCCCAGGGGCAGATGCTCGTACTGCACCCGGT
>JADZBP010000240.1 GCA_020852055.1 Candidatus Latescibacterota bacterium | reverse complement strand
TGGCCCCGACCACCACCCGCCAGCGCTCACGGGCCGTCTGCCCGTCCTGCTCGACCACCTTGAGGCCGGGCAGATGCGGGTTGATCATCAGCAGCGCCGGCGGCTGGCCCGCTTTGAGCGGCAGGGCGGCGGTGTGGGCCCAGTAGGTGCGGATGATCCTGGGATTCCACTGGCCGTACCACCGCCGCTGGCTGGTCTCCAGGTCGTAGACCCAGAGCTGTTCGTGGGAGAGCATCACCATCTCGGCGCGGCCGTCCCCGTCCATATCGGCGATGAGGTGCAGCGGGGCATAGATGGTGCCTTCCTCGTGCGCGTGGAAGCGGATGGTGGGATGAGCGACACCCTGCTCGAAGCTGAAGACCCAGCCCTCGCAGGTGGTCCGCTCGCCAAAGATCCCGTCCCCGCTCCACCAGGCGCAGAACTGCTGGCCCGGCACCCCGGACAGGAGCTGGCCGAGGCGGCGGGACTCGCCGAAGACATTGCGTTTGTTATAGAGCAGGGCTTTCTCCCCGCTGGCCCCGTCGATCGCGAAGGTCTGCACCTCGGTGCCGGTGTTGGCGTCCACGATGAGGCCGCGGCTGCCGTCGCCAGCAAAGTCGCCGATCTCCACTACCCGCGCCTGGGGCAGTCCCTCGCTGGTCCAGCGGGATCGGCCCTGCAGGTCCTGGCAGACCAGGCGGTCGGGCAGGAGGCGCAGCAGTTCGGCCTGGCCGTCGCCGTCGAGATCCTCCACCCGCCATGTTTCGGCCGGCGCGTTTTCCCCGCCCAGGTCTGCGGACCAGCGCAGTTGCGGTGCCTCAGCCAGATTTGCCCGCAAGGGGAAGCGGCCAGAGAGGAAATCGTCGTGGCGGTACTGGGGCCACAGGGCGGCAGCGGCAGGTGGTTCAGCGGGGTTCAAGGCGGATTCTCCTTTTCCAGTACCTAGCAGACCTGCTGGAACTCGATGCCGAGCAGTTGCGCCAGTTTTTGCAGGCTGCCGGCCACGTGGCCCACGCCGATGGCGCAGTGGTGGGAGGGGCCGGCCTTGGCCCAGGTGTCGATATAAGCTTTGGCGCCGATGGAAAAACGGTAGCGGCTGTTGGTATTGCCGATCTCGAGGATGGGTCCGGGCACGCTGTGGCCCTCGGCCACCAGCAGTTTCACCTGGCCCTGGCGGTCCTGGCACACCGAGAGGATGGTGACCGGGCCGTTCTTCACACTCATCTGGATGGAGAGCCCCTTGCCGGGTTTGCCGTGGTACACCTGCAGGGGCACCAGTTGCACCCGGCCTTCGGCGATGGCGGCGTGGGCCGGCCCGTCGTGGCCGAGCAGGACGATGTCGTCGTCGAAGTCGATTCCGTAGAACTCGGAGAAGGAACCGCCAGCCCCGAGCAGATCCAGGATCTTCATGGCCAGGGCGTTCTTGACCTCGTACTCGCCGGCCACCGGCACGTGGTTGGCGGTCAGCAGGGTGTTGCCGGCGATCACCGAGGTGGCGATATGCTCGTGCTCGTTGCCAGGCTGACCCTCGTAGTAATAGGCCATGCCGCCGAGGTGATGTTTTTCCACCAGCCGGTGCAATGCCACGCTGGTGCGGGCGGCGCGGTCCAGCTCGGCGGGGCTGCAGTCGGGGCTGACGGCGAAGCTGCGGTCGAACTCGGCCCGCATCGCGGCCACCTCTTGGGCGGTGGCGGCCTGGCGCAGGGCCTGGAGTTCGTCCATCTCCACCAGCGAGAAGTGGTTGCCGAAGACCCCGGCCAGCTGGGTGTAGTCCGAGTACACATCGAGCATGCCGCCGTAGTAATGTCCGAGGAGGCCGATGCGGCTCTGGCATAGCTGGCGGGCCGCGCGGGCAGCTTCGACCCAGTGGTGCATCTCCTGCCAGGCAATCGGGTCGCTCAGGGTGCCGGTGACCAGATGATAATCGATGCCGGCGCGGTTGAAGACACTGGCGATCTCGGGCACCGAGCAGGCCTGGCAGTGGGCCAGCCATTCGCCGGTCTTTTCCTCGCGGCTGGACAGTTTGTTGAAGGCCTCGTAGTCGATGCAGCTGGAGGGCTGCAGGTTGAGCACCACCACCGGGACGCGGGTCTGCTGCACCACCGGCAGCACCGTGGAACTCAGGGCATAGGTGGAGATATAGAGGAAGATCAACTCCACGCCCTCGCCGGCGAAGAGCCGGGCGGCACCGGCGGCTTTGTCGAGGTTGTCGACCAGGCCGGCATCCACCACCGCCACCCCGTCGCGTTCCAGGCCGGAGCGGATGCGATCCTGGTAGCCTACCAGTTTATCCCTCAATCCCTTGAACTGGGGCCAGTAGGTTTCGAGGCCAATGCCGAAGAGGCCGATCTTGACGGGTGCGGACTGCGGGGACATACCAGTGCTCCTTGACGGGGGGCTATGGGGAGGGACCGCACCATCGTATCACAATTCCGGGGTGCTGACAAGCCCGGCAGGGGCGATGAGGCAGGGGCGGCGAAAAATCCGTAGATTCTGACCGGCTCTGGCCGGAAGCCCCGCCCGGGCTGCCGCCTTCAACTACGCAAGGGCAGAGGTACTATGCTGGACATGGTAGTGGTCATCATCATCGTGGCCCTCATCTTCGATTACGTCAACGGTTTCCACGACGCCGCCAATTCGGTGGCCACCATCGTCTCGACCCGGGTGCTCTCCCCCAGGCTGGCGGTGGTCTGGGCGGCGTTCTTCAACTTTGCCGCCGCCTTTGGTTTTGGTGTCAGTGTGGCCAAGACCATCGGCAAGGGGGTGGTGGTGCCGGCGGCCATCAATGAGCAGGTGATCCTCTGCGGGTTGCTGGGGGCCATCACCTGGAACCTGATCACCTGGTACCAGGGCCTGCCCTCGAGTTCCTCCCACGCCCTGATCGGCGGGTTGGCCGGGGCGGCGATGATGAAGGGCGGGGTGGCGGCGCTGATCCCGGAAGGGCTGGAGAAGATCGCCCTGTTCATGGTGCTCTCGCCCTTGATCGGCTGGGCCCTGGGCTTGTTGCTGATGCTGATCATGCTCTGGTCTTTCCGCAATTCCAGTCCGCACCGGGTGGGGGTGTACTTCCGCAAGCTGCAGCTGGTATCGGCCGCCATCTACAGCTTCGGCCACGGCACCAACGACGCGCAGAAGACCATGGGCATCATCGCCCTGGTGCTCTTCACCTCGGGTCGCCTGGGCCCCGAGTTCTACGTGCCCACCTGGGTGATCTTTGCCGCGTACGCGGCCATCGCCCTGGGTACCCTCTCAGGGGGCTGGCGCATCGTCAAGACCATGGGCATGAAGATCACCAAGTTGCAGCCCATCGGCGGTTTCTGCGCCGAGACGGCGGCGGCGATCTCCCTGCTGGGGGCGTCGGTGGCCGGCATCCCGGTCAGCACCACCCACACCATCACCGGAGGCATCATCGGGGTGGGCACGACCCTGCGTTTCTCGGCGGTGCGCTGGGGAGTGGCCCGCGAGGTATTGCTGGCCTGGATCTTCACCATCCCCTGTTCGGCCGGCATCGCCGCTCTGTGTTACCTGATCATCCGGGAAATCTACTGAACACCCACCGGCTGCCCTTTGGGGGTGGCGCGCGAGGTCAGCGATGGCGCAACAAAGTGTGATCGGCCAGCCCAAGGAAGCCCTGGATACCCCGGCCCTGTTGGTGGACCTGGATATTCTGGAGGGCAATATCGCCCGCATGGCCCGCACCATTATCCATGAGGCCGGCGTGCAGTGGCGGCCCCACATCAAAGGCATCAAGACCCCTGCCCTGGCCCATATGCTGCTGGAAGCCGGCGCCCTGGGAATGACCTGCGCCAAACTCGGAGAGGCCGAGGTCATGGCTGCCGCCGGCATCCGCGACCTGCTGGTCGCCAACCAGATCGTCGGGCCGCAGAAGATCGCCCGCCTGGTCAACCTGCGCCGCCATGCCGACGTGGCGGTGGCCGTGGACAGCTTCGAGAACGCCCTGGCCCTGGATCGGGCCGCTCTTGCCAAGGGGGTGCAACTGCGGGTGGTGATCGAGGTGGATACCGGCATGCAGCGGGCCGGGGTGGCGCCGGGCGAGGCCACGGTGGCGCTGGCGCGCCAGCTCGCCGGCCTCGAGGCGGTGCGTTTCTGCGGGGTGATGACCTGGGAATCGCCGGCCCTGCGGGTCAAGGACCTGGGGGAGCGGCAGCAGCTCATCGCCGGCCTGCTGGGGCAGCTCACCGACACCGCCCAGCAGTGCCGCGACGCGGGCCTGCCGGTGGCGATGGTCAGCTGCGGAGGGACCGGGACCTACTGGCTGAGCGCTTTCCATCCGGGGGTCACCGAGATCCAGGCCGGGGGCGGCATCTTCAACGACCTGGTCTACTGCCGGCAGCTGGGCCTCGACCACCCCTTTGCCCTCACCGTGCTTTCCACCGTCACCAGCCGGCCCACCCCCACCCGGATCATCTGCGATGCGGGCAAGAAAACCATGAGCGGGGATTCGGCCCTGCCCGAAGCCGTGGGTCTGCCCCAGGTCGTGTCGCTGGGGTTGTCGGCCGAACACGGCAAGCTGGAACTGGCCGCCCCCAGCGCCATGCCGCGCCTGGGGGATCTGATCGAATTCGTCCCTGGTTGCGTGGACACCACGGTGGTCTTACACGACGAACTCTACGGGATTCGCCACGGGATCGTCGAGACGGTCTGGCCCCTGCTGGCGCGGGGCCGGCTACAATAAACGGGCGCGGCGGCGCTCAGCCGCCGGCCACCTCCATGGCCACCCTGGCCCACTGGAAGAGCCGCTCCGGCTCGTAGTGCACGGTGCTGATATCCTTGAGGATGTACTCCAGCGGACAGCCGTGCCGCTCGCAGGCCTGGCGGGTGGCCACCAGGTCGGCGCGTACCTGTTCCGGGTCGAAGGGATCGACGGCCAGCAGGGCCGGGCTGGGCTTGCGGGAGTAGATGTACTCGCGGCCGATCTCGGCGGCGCCGCGCTCCTGGTCCACCCAGGGGCTCATCGAGACCTTGCGCACCTTGGGGATGAGGCGCACCTCGCGCATCTTGCCGTCCAGAGGGTCGCAGCAGCCGTAGTACACCAGCCCGAAGCGCCCGCAGATGCGGCTGGCGTAATCCACCTCGAACTCCTCGAACATCGGCGGCGACACTGTCGAGAACATCTGCGCCAGCCCAAACATCCACAGATCCTTGGTGCGGGGGCGCTCCGGGTTATAGCCGGGAGCGGGCAACTCGTCGGTGTACGCGCCGGTGCAGTGGATCAGACTCTGCGGTCCACACAGGAGCCCCTGCTCCTCCAGCTGATCCAGCATGCTCAGATACCCTTCGGTGACCCGGTCGACCAGGAGGTGCATGTACTCGGGCCGGTCGATCAGGCCGAACAACGCGCCTTCCACCCCCATCCAGGTGCTGATGGGGTCCCACAGGGACAGGTACGGATCGGCCCCCCAGGCTTTGACCTCCAGCAGCCCGTCGAAGAGGCCATGGGCCACCTCCAGGCGGCGCTGGGTCTCGGCCGGGTCGTGGCTGACCCGGGGCATCTGGATTCGCTGCAGATCTTCCTCGGTCTCGAACTGGTTGAGGTACTTGTGCCCCACCACCGAATTGGTCGGGTCGGTGACGGAGACGTTTTCGTGCACGTGGATACCGAAGCCGGTGTTGTGGATGGCTTTGGCCACCCGCACGAAGGGCTCGACCACCATGTCGACGGGGAAGTGCCGCCACTGGAACAGGGTGCGCCGCAGGAAGTCCTCGTAGCCCCGGTGCTCGGGGTCGGCGCAGCACAGGGTCAGCTCGTCGTCGACATTCATCTCGTTCCAGCAGACCTGGTCGATCATCACCATGGGCCGCACGGGCTGCAGGGCGTTGAGCTGGCGCCACAGTTGGCGTTTTTCCTCCTGCACCGGCAGGGCGGCGATTTCGGCGACCTGGGCCGCCAGCTCCCGGATGATGGTCTTGTCCTGCGCACGCACCATAACTCAGTCCTCCAGCGCCGGCGGGATTCCATCACCCGGCCAGGACGCTAGGGTACTATTATTCTCAAAGTGCGGGTGGGGATCAAATATTAACGCGGAGGGGTTCAGGGTTTCTGCGCGGTGAGGATCTGAAAGGTTCCGGGCCACGGGCCGCCTTCCTACTGCAGCGGGTAGTGGTGGACCTGGACGAAACCGCACTCGCCGAGCAGGGTCTGGAGTTGGCTGCTGGTGTAGGCCTGAGAACTGGCGGCGTACGCGGTCACTGCGGCGGTGGCGGCGTCGATGACGAAATAGCGATCCGTGGCCACCCGCTGGGTTTCGTCCCAGAAGCACTCGTGCAAGTACAGATGGGGCTCTCCCGAGAAGAGCCCGGCGGGGGTGGTGTGCCAGGTGGCGGCACGCTTGCCCTGCCGATACACCTCGTCGTAAGGCGAGACCTCCAGCAGCAGACGCCCGCCCGGTTCCAGAGCCGCGAAGATTTTGGCGAGGATCATCCGCCCTTCCTCGGGCCGGAAGACGTTGAACTCCCCGAAGATCAGCATGGCCAGGTCGAACCCCTGTCCGTACTCGGCGCGGCGCAGATCCTCCAGCACGTAGGTGCAGTCCAGGCCCTGGGCGTGTTCGCGCGCATAGGTGATGGAATCCGGGCCGAAATCGATACCCACACATTCGTGGCCCAGCCGCGCCAAGCGGCTGGTGTACAGGCCCGGACCGCAGCCCAGGTCCAGCACCCGGCCCGGCGCGCCGCCCAGGAGTTGGGTATGGATGAAGGCCACCTGCTGCTCGATGGTCTGGGTGCGCCGGCTGGCCGCGTCGTGGGCCTGGGAGAGGTGCTCGCGCAGCATGCGCTGGCTGAAACCCGGCTCGTGCCAGGGGATCTTCTCGCCTTCGGCCCAGGGTGCGGGTACCGGGGTGCGCTGAATCAGGTCGCTCAGGGTCATGGCAGGGGTCCTCACAGATCGCGGGCGAAGAACAGACCTACCTCGCCCTGGCCCTGCCCGGCCGGATCGTAGAGGGAGTCGTCCAGACCGCAGAGCCGGAAACCAGTGCGCAGATAGAATCGAATGGCCGGATAGTTGGTGTTCTGGGTCTCGAGCCACAGGCCGCGGGCCCCGGCCATGCGGGCGAACTCCAGGGCCTCGTCGAGCAGCCGGCGGCCGGCGCCGCAGCCCCGGTGCGGCGGGGCCACGTACAGATGGTGCACCACCACCTGCCGGTTCCACGCCTCGAACTTCAGGGCCGTAAACCCGACCACCTTCCTTCCCAGTTCGGCGACCAGGATCTGATCCATGGTCGCCAGTTCGGCCTCCAGGCCGGCGAGGGGGTAGTGCTTGCGGTAAGGGGGATCGATGGGTTCCTCCTCGAGGACAAAGGAGAGTCCGCAGCGCCGCACCCGGTAGATGCGCTCGGTGGTGAAGCGGGTGTCGAGTTCGGCCAGCGGGGCGGTTTCCTCGCCGGGGTTGAAGGGGCGGATGTTCAGCAACAGGGCTCCTCCCTCTGGTGTGGCTAGGGCTGCCGCTCCAAGCGCAGATTGCGGATGCGGTCGCTGGTGTAGCGCAGGCCCGTGATCTGGTGGTGCTCATCGCGGACGAACACCACGCTCGTCCCCTGGTCGGCGTCGAACTGGTCATTCCCGCGCGGTACCAGGGCGCTGCCCGTGCGCTGTCCGCGCTGTTTGACCACCAGACTGTCGGCCTCCACGCAGAGTTCATAGCTGGTGCCCAGTTCGGGGCAGATGAAGGCCCCCGCGTACTGGGCCAGTTCGCGGGGGGTGGGCATCTGCAGCTGCACGCGGGGGACCAACTGGTCGCCCTGCTGGTGCAGGGTGAAACCAGAGATGCTGCCGTCGGGGGTGCGGTGGAAGATGGCGCGGGTCTCGCCGCCGTCGGGGCGGAAGAAAACCGAATCGGCGCAGGGGAGGATTTCGACCTTGGGTGTGCCGCCGACCTGGGCGAAGAAACGCCTGCCCTCGCGGGTGAAGGTGAAGGAGGTTCCCGGTGGGCCGGGCAGTTGGTAGTCGCCGGCGTAGGCGTCGAGCAAGAGGGTGTCGACGGCGATCACTGCCGGATCGCCGGTCCCTGCCCCGTTCCCGGATGGCTGGGGGAACCGGCCAGTCAGGTACAGGTCGGCCACCTGGTACGCCAGACCCGTGGCGTCGATGGTGCTCAGGTTGGCGAGCACGGCAACGGTCAGGTGTTGCTGGGGGAAGTGGACCAACTCGGTGCGAAAGCCCTGCTGTGACCCGGAGTGATCGACGGTCTCCAGACCGCGGTACTTGCCGACGATCAGGCCAAAGGCATAGGGCAGGGTATCGCCGCTGGCCAGCACCCCCCGGCGCCGCATGAGGTCCAGCAGGGCGGGGCCGCCCACCTGGCCGGTGGAGAAATTCCGATCCCACAGGAACAGGTCTTCAGCGGTGGTGAGCAGGCCCATATCGCCGCAGGTGTCGGCGATTTTCAGCAGTTGGCTGTAGCCCCCGCCCATCCGGGGCTCGTAGCTGATCACCCGCTGGGGCACCACCTGCCGGTGGTCCTCCTCGAAGTGGGTGTGCGCCATGCCGAGGGGGCGGAAGAGGCGCTCCTCGGCAAAGGCCCCCAGGGTCTGGCCCGAGGCGCGCTGGACCACCTGGGCCAGGAGCAGGTACCCGGAGTTGCTGTACAGGTGCTCGGTGCCGGGGGGGAAGTTGAGTTCCCGCTGCCGGCAGAGCAGTTCGACCACCTGCTGGTTGGTGAGCGGGTCGGTGCTGTGCCAGCCGGTGAGGCCCATGAGCTGGTGGTAGTCGCGCAGGCCACTGGTGTGGTAGAGCAGGTGGCGGATCAGAATGGGCTGCCCAAAGGAGGGGAGTTCGGGCAGGTACTGGCGGAGGTCGTCGTCGAGGGAGAGCCGCCCCTCCTGCACCAGCAGACCGATGGCCGCGGCGGTGAACTGCTTGGAGAGCGAGGCGACGTGGAATACCGAGGTGGGGGTAAGGGGCACGGCGTGGTCCAGATCTGCCATGCCGTACCCGCGGGCCAGGATGAGCCGGCCCTCCTGCATCACCGCGCAGACTGCGCCGGGCGCGTCCGGGCGGCTCCACGCCGAAAAGAGGGTATCGACGCGCGCCGCCAGGGTGTCCGGCCCTGGGAGAGTGGGTGCCTGGGCAAAACCGGGCAGTACGGCACAGAGGATCAGGAGAGCGCTGAGGGCATTCATCGCCTTTCACCTCGGTTTATTTCCAGGCCCCCAGGGCTTCGGCTGAGCCGGGGATGTCCCCCTCGATCAACCCGAAGCGCCCGGTGGCCGGAGCCGGCAGGCTGAAACACTCGATGAGCAGGTCCTCCAGATAGATCTCGACCAGGGTGGACTCCACCACCAGACGCCAGCGGACTACAGCCGGGAAGATGTACTCGCGGTCCACGCGGGTCTCCACCACCGCCGCCTCGCCCTTTTCCCCCACCAGCACGCATTCGGCCCGGCCCTGGGCGTCGAAGAGCAGGGCCAGGCCGCGCTGTGCCTGGTATTCGAGGTAGAGGCCGCGTCGCGGGGCAAAGGCATGGGCGGGCAGTTGGAGGCGACCTTCGAGGATCAGGCCCTCGGAGATCTCCAGGGGTTGGAGGAAGCGCACCGGGGTGTCCGGGGTGGCGGGCGCCAGGCTCACCGGCAGGGGGGTTCGCTTTAGCTGCTCGTTGCCTTCCCACCAGCCCAGGCGCAGGGTGCCCTCGCCGTCGAGTTGGGCGCGCTTGAGCAGCCCCATGTATACCATGCCGTCGCGGGCGATGGCGTGGTGGTTGACCAGCAGGCCCTGGGGCGAGGGGAAGAAGCGGGAAAAGTAGGTGTGGCCGGCCAGCAGGATGCGGTTTTTGGCCGCGGCGTGGAAGGGCCCCTCGGGTTGGTCGGCCACCAGGGTCATCATCGAACCCTGGCAGCCAAACATCATGTAGTACCGCTCCCCGAGGCGCTCGATGGCGCCCACCTCCCCCTCGCCGGCCCCGTGTACCTGGGGCGGGGGCAGGGCTGCCCAGTGCAGGCCGTCGGCACTGCGGCCAAAGCCGAAACGGCCATTGGTGCCGAACTTGGGGGTGGCGGTCCAGTACCCGTACAGGCCGCCCGCAGGACGGGGCAGGGGCCAGATGCAGTCCCAGCGTCCCTGCGGCTCGTACCCGTTTTCCTCCTGCACGAACTCGCAGTCGTCGCGCCGTCGCCAGTGGACCAGGTCATCGGACTCGGCGAGGAAGATGGTCTGCCGCGGGCCTTTCCATTCGGAGAAGTTGAGCTGGAAGGAAGCACCGGTGGCGGTGGGGTTCTTCCAGGTGGAGCCAGTGCCCATCCAGGTCACCCCCGGGCTCTTGGTGAGGATGGGGCCCAACTCCTGCCAGCACACCCCGTCGGCAGAGGTGGCCAGAGAGATATTGTCCCAGGCCTCGCCCGAGCGGGCCAGGTAGTACAGATAGTAGGTGCCCTGGCACCAGTACAGCCAGGTGTCCCACATGATCCCGGTGTCGCGGTGGGCTGGGGCGTAGAAGAGGCGCATGGGAGGCTCCGGATGCGGTATGGAGGGAAGCGCAACGCCCCGTTCCATGTGGTCTGAGGGTTCCGGTTGCCACGGCAGTGGTGATAAAATACAAAGCGTGGGGCCGCGGTGCGAATGGCCTGCCCAGTGGTGGTTGCCCGGGGGAGTGCATTTGGGAATTATAGTACATGATCGGCAGTCGAGAGCTCCACAACACCCTTGAAGGAGTGTGGTTATGAAAGCCGTATTCGTCCTGACACCAGCTGAATCCAGGCGCCTGATCGCCAAAAGTGTGGTCCAGATGGACGAGGTGCAGACGGCCCTGGAGAAAGCCTATGTGGTGGTCGCCGGCGGCACCACCAACGGGTACGTGGCCCAGGAGTTGACCGGCCTGGACATCCAGCCCCAGTGCTACACGGCCGGCACCAGCGTCAACGGGGTCCTCTGCGTCACCGCGCCGGCGGACCGGGATACCCGCATCCCCGTGGTCCTGTACCAGGGCCAGCGGGTGGCCAAGACCATCCCGGAGGTGTTCAAGGACTTTCACCTGGAGAGCGTGATCATCAAGGGCGCCAATGCCGTGGACCCGGAGGGCAACGTGGGGGTAATCACCTCGGGCTTCGACGGCGGCACCGTGGGGGCCACCATCGGCACCATCACCTCGACGGGCATGAAGTGCATCTATCCGGTCGGCCTGGAGAAGCTGGTGCCTTCGGTGCGCGAGGCCGCAGCCTGGACCGGCTCCAAGACCTTCGACTACTCGATGGGCGCCGACTTCGGCATGTACTGCCTGAGCAACGGGATCGTGGTCACCGAGATCCAGGCCCTACAGATCCTGGCCGGGGTCGAGGCCAAACACCTGGCCTCGGGCGGCATCGGCGGCTCCGAAGGGGCGGTGGTGATCGCCATCCGGGGCCAGGAGGCCCAGGTCCGCCAGGCCATTGCCCTGGTCGAATCGATCAAGGGCGAACCGCCCGTGCCGGCCCTGAAAGGCCACTGCGACGAGTGCCCGTACGGGCGCTGCACCTTCCACGGCAAGAAGGAAGAGGAATTGCCGGCCTGGCTGCACAACTAGACCCAGCCCATACCAACCGCTGCCGGCAAAGGGGCCGGGCGGGTCGTCGTATGCCCGTTGCAGGGAGGGGTTGGAGCCGGGGCTTCAGTCCAGCCGGAGGAAGAGCTTGCCCCCTTCGAGCTTGACCGGGTAGGTCTTCAGGTCCACACAGGCGGGTGCGCCCTGTGCCTGGCCGGTGGTGAAGTCGAAGCGACCATTGTGCTTGGGGCATTCGATGATATGATCCATGACAAAGCCGCCGGCCAGGTGCACCTTGCGGTGGGTGCAGAGGCCCTCGGTGGCGTAGTACTGATCGTCGGCGCTGCGGTACAGGGCAAAGGTGCGCTCGCCGAAGTCGAAGCGGCGCACGTCCTCCCGGTCGATCTCGCCGGCGGGGCAGACCTCGATCCAGATCTCACTCATGCGCTGAAAGCCCGGGCCGTGGGGGGCAGTTGGCGCTGGACGAAATAGCTAGGGTCTTTGACCTGGCGAAGCAGGGCGGGGATGATCTCGCGGTACGCCTCCCACAAACCGCTGTAGGGTTTGGGCATGTCGGCCTTGAGTTCCCGATGCAGCTTGCCGAGGGCGTGGTAGGGCACCATGGGGAACATGTGGTGCTCGACGTGGTAGTTCATCTCCCAGTAGAGGAAACGAAAGATGGGGTTCATGTACACGGTGCGGCAGTTCAGGCGGTGGTCGAGTACGTCCTCGGCCAGGCCGGCGTGCTGGGTCAGGCCAAAGACCACCATCAGCCAGGACCCGTACAGGGAGGGCAGGCCGACGTACATCAGCGGCAGGATACTCCGGGTGTAGATGGCCGCGCCGATCACCGCGGCGTAGATGAGGATGTAGATCCGCGCGTTGCGGTACACCTTGTGGTGTTCACTCTCGGGGATGTAGGTGAGTTCAGCCGGCGTCATCTTGCCGAAGCAGTGTTTGAGCATGCGGACGAATTCCTTGGGCGCGCTCTTGAGCACAAAAAAGGCCATGATGATGCCCAGCAGGTCCGGGGGCCGGGGCACGGCGATCTCGGGGTCGCGGCCGACGATGATGGTGTCGGTGTGGTGGCGGGTGTGGCTCCAGCGCCAGGACACCGACTCGCGGAAGACCATGAAGGAGGCGAGTTCGTAGAGCGCGTCGTTGAGCCACACGGTCTTGAAGGCAGTGCGGTGCAGGCTCTCGTGCCAGCGCGAGTCCGAGGAGGAGGCGTAGATCACCCCGTAGACCAGGAAACAGGGCAGGGCCCACCAGGTGCCCCAGTTCAGGTATCCCAACACCCCCGAACCGATCAGCACCGCAAACCAGATAATGGTGTGGAAGACGGCCGGGCCGTCGCGCCGCTGCATCAACTCGCGCATGCGCTGGCGCGGGACCTCGCTGGCGTACCACTGGGCGTCGGCCAGGCCGCGCTCTTCGGCGAGCTGGGTGTCGCGCCCGGTGAGGCTGTAGTCGCGCGGGTTAGTGGTGGCTGGCATAGGGAAGTCCTCCGTAATAGTAACAGGGGCTTTTGATGTCGATGAGGGCCATCAGTTCCCCGCCTCATTCTTCAACCCACCAATGAGAGAAAACCGCTGTGTCGCCTTAGCCTGTTCCATGCCGACATACACAGCTGGTTGCAAGGCCTCCTTGTGCTTGAGAGGATTCTGCAAGATTGTAAGCTCAAAGGTTCCGTCTTCCGCCTCAAACAATCGGTATAGGAAATATCGTTCCCCATGCTGACCGGCGGCAGACAGCTGATTCCCCTTCAACTCGATGGTTGCTGCAGCGCTACCTCGGCCCTTGACTTCAATGAAGCGGACCACTGTATTCAGATCGCGTATAGGCCCCCGCCGAAAGGCCTCTCGCTCTTCTTGGGTCGCGAAGCTCAGCACATCACAACCTGGCCCTTCAGCCCCCATGATTTGTCCTACTGGG
>JADZBP010000239.1 GCA_020852055.1 Candidatus Latescibacterota bacterium | reverse complement strand
TGGGCAAGTTCGACCTGCGCGAGATGGTGCGCACCGGCAAGGTGGTCATGGCCCGCGGCAAACAGGCTACCTGAACCATCACCGCGGCAACAAAAAAGAGGGGCGGGGATGCTTTCCCCGCCCCTCTTGCTGTATCAGCCCTGCCTAAGGCTCAGAAACTCACCCCCAGCTGCGCAAAAACCAGCCGGCCGATCTCGGGCGCCCCGACGAACTCGCGGTGCTTCTGGTTGAGCGCGTTGTCGGCGTTGAGGATCAGGGACAGGTCGCGCTGCACCGGCAGCTTGTAGACCAGGTTGAGGTCCAGCAGGGTGAAGGCTTTCACCCTGCCCATGTACACCCCCGAAGCCATCGGAAAGGCGCCGTTGTGGCGCAGCTGCGCCCCGGCCCGCAGGCGCCACTGCGGCAGCTCGCGGGTGACCCCCAGGCGAAACTTCTGCTTGGGGGAGTTGAGGGTGACGTCGGCGATATTGTCGAGGTTCTTGAAGAGGTTCTCGTCGACGTACGAGAAGTTGCCGGTGAAGGCCCAGTGGTCACCCAGATAATAGCCCAGGCTCAGATCCAGGCCGTTGACGGTCACCGAGCCGTAGTTGCGGTAGGTGAGCAACACGGCGTTGGGATCGTACGCCTCTTCGGGACTGACGGTGCCAAAGGGGATACGCGCCACGCCGCTCACCACCTGGGTGGTCAACTCGTCGAGGGCCGTGCCATTGCCGTTGCCCTTCAGCGCCGGACTGTCCATAGCCGCCAGGGCCTGGGCCAGGGCGGCGTTGGCCGGGTCCTGTAGCGCCGCCGCCAGCGAGGGCCCCAGCGCCGCCGCCAGGCTGGCCGGGTCGAGGAAGACGTTGGGGGTCTCCACGGCCAGCGGCCCGACAAAGTTTTTGGTGCGGGTGCGGTACGCATCGGCAGCGATCACCAGCTTGCCGCCGATCAGGCCCTTGTACCCCAGCTCGTAGGTCTGGGTGATGGTCGGCTTGGTCAGCGGCACATCCGTCACCGCACCCACCGGGTCGAAGGCGCTGGTCTCGACATTGAGCCGGCGCAGGGTGTTCTTCAGGCCCGGCAACTGGGCCGGCAGCAAACCCGGCAGGCCGGCGGCCAGGGACTGGGCGGTGGCCTGGGCCGTGGTCGCGTCCATGCCGGCCCCCATCAGCTGCAGGGTCGCCAGCTGCTGGAACTGGGGCACCAGTTGGGCCAGCACTGCCCCCCGGCCCACCCCCCACATCACGTTGGTGAAGAGCGGATCGTCCAGGGCCAGGTACTGATCGGGAGCCAGCCGCGCCACCGGCGAGAAGACCGAGCGGAAGAGCGGCCGCCCGTCCTCGCCGCGCCGGAAGCTGAACCCCCCGCCAAAACCCTGGCGGTAGGTGCCCTGGGCCCGCACGTCGATGGCCGGGCGGTACCCCAGAGCGGGGGCGAAACTCTGCCCGATCTTGAAGGCATCGGGGGTGGCCACCAGGTCGAGGTAGAGGTTGTTGGAGGTGGGGGTGCTGAAGGCGCGGTTGTAGGTCAGGCGCAGGGTCTGGGTGTCGCGCGGCTTGAAGACCAGCGCCGCCCGGGGCGACCACTCGGCCTTGTCGATGCGGTTGTGGTCGTCGTAGCGCAGGGCCAGCACCAGATCGAGTTTCCGGTGCAACGCCGTCTCGCTCTGCAGATAACCGCCCAGCTCGTTGATGTCGTCGTCCCCCTCGTTCTGGCCGGTGATGGTGCCGTCGGTGTCGGGCCGGGTCAGCAGGGCGTCGACGCCGTAGATGAAGCGCTGCCGGCTGCCCAGTGCCGCCGCATGCTGCACCTGGAAGGCAGTCAGGCTCGACTTGTCGACGATCTCAGCCCCGGTGCGCAGCAGATAGGTCTTACCCGCATCGCTCCAGTTGCGAAAGACCTGGGCGAACCAGTTGCGGTAGAGCAGGCGCAGCTGCGCGTAGTTGTAGGCCCACTCCTTGGCCTGGGCAGCGCCCAGGCCGGTCATCTCGATATAGTCGCCCTGGTTGTGGCCCACCGCGGCGATGGCGGTGAGATTGGCCCGCGGGCGGTAGTCGAGGCGGGCCTCGGCGCCCCGCCGCTGCAGGTCGTAGTCGCGGGCCTTGAGCCCCGGGTTGGCGGCCCGGGCCGCATCCTCCACCGGGTCGCGGTACTTCCAGTCGGTGCCGGCATAGTACTGGGCTGAGATCTTGTACCCCAGCCTGGGGCTGATCAGGCCGGCGTGCCGCACCTCGACCTGGCGCAGGCTGTGCTCACCCCCGCCCAGGCGCACCGAGGTGCCCTGGGAGGAGAGCGGCGAACGGGTGATGATATGCATCACCCCGTTGGCGCTGTTGGGGCCGTACAGGGCCGAACCAGGGCCCAGCACCACCTCGATGCGTTCGATGTCGTCGTTGACCACCGGGATGAAGTTGTAGGCGTTGAGCCGCAGCGAGGGCACGTGGGCAAGCCGGTTGTCGGTGAGGGTCATCAGCGCCCCTGAGAAGGCGTTGTTGAACCCGCGGACCACGGCGCTGCTCTGCACCAGCCCGGTGCGCGCAAAATCCACCCCCGGCATACCCTTGATGTGTTCCGACACCGACAGCACCGGCTGGTCGCGGATCTCGAGGGCCTCGATCACGGCCACCGATGCCGGCGCATCGAGCACCTTCTCCTGGCTGCGCGAAGCCGAGACCACGCTCTGCTCCAGCAGGATACTGCTCGCCTGGAGCACAAAATCGAGCCGGGCCACCTGACCGGCCGCCACCTCCACCTGCCGGGTAAGCGCCCGGTAGCCGACATAGGTGGCAGTGGCTTCGTAGGTTCCCGGAGCCAGATGGTCCAACTGGTATCGCCCCACCCCGTCGGTGCTCGCCCCCCGGCCCCCGGGCGCTGCCTTGCCTTTGATCGCGACGTTGGCCCCCACCAGGGCCTGGCCGCTCTCGTCCTCGACCTTTCCCGCCAGCTTGCCCTGTTGGGCCAGCGCCGCCCCGGTCCCCACCAACACCGCCATCGCTGCCACCAGCCATCTGTTCATCGTCTCATCCCTCCGAAAGGATTTGGGGCTAATGTATCAAAATCGGCTGGTGGCCCACAACCTTTTCTCCCAGTTGCCCCCCTCCCCCCGGCGTTGTATTTTCTGCCCTCTCGACCCCTTCCAGGAGCCTATCCCATGCCCGATACCCTCAGACTCGCCCTGCTCGGTTGCGGCGCCATCGCCCGCTACCACCTCGACGGCATCAAGGAGCAAGTGCCCCGCATCCAGGTCAGCGCCACCATCGACTTGGACCAGGCCAAAGCCGAGCAATTCGCCGCCGAAACCGGCGCCCGGGCCTTCACCTCGCTGGAGGAAGCGCTCGCCTGGGGCGGGTTCGATGCCGTGGACATCATGCTGCCCCACGACCTGCACGAGCGCTGCGCCCTGCAGGTCTTTGCGGCCGGCAAACACGTGTTGCTGGAAAAACCCATGGCCCCCACCCTCGAGGGTTGCGCCCGCATCCTGGCGGCGGCCAAGGAGGCCGGCACGGTGTTCATGGTAGCCGAAAACGCCCAGTACTGGCCCGAGATCGTCAAGGCCCGCGAGGTGATCCAGAGCGGGGCCCTCGGCGAGATCATCACCGCCCGCGCCGCCTTCGTCTGCGAGTTCGACGACTACTGGTACCAG
The DNA here is from genome assembly GCA_020852055.1 of Candidatus Latescibacterota bacterium. Classification (GTDB taxonomy): domain Bacteria; phylum Latescibacterota; class UBA2968; order UBA8231; family UBA8231; genus SICG01. The sequence continues at coordinate 2,754 of JADZBP010000239.1, read as the reverse complement.
GAGAAAAAACCCTGGCGCTACCAGCAGGCCCGCAACGGCGGGGGTATCGCCATCGACGGGGGCTCCCACTGGATACGGCCCCTGCGCATGTGGCTGGGCGAGATCGACGAGGTGGTGGCCGTCACCGCCCGTCCCCTCGCGGAGATGGAGGGTGAATCCCTGGTGCGGGCCCTCTTCCGCTTCCAGTCCGGCGCCGTGGCCGGCTTCGATGCCATGATGGTGGCCACCCCTTTGGGACCCGAGCCCTGGTGGCGCGTCACCGGCACCAAGGGCGAACTGGTCCTCGACGGCGCCTTCGGGGGAGGCGTCCGCCTTTACGATCGGGAACACCGCCAGGGCAGAGCCCTCATGGAACCTCAGGGTTACGCCAAGTCCTTTGGTCCGGAACTCGCCGATTTTGCCCGCGCCGTGCTCGACGGCAAGCCACTGGACGCCGGCCCCGAACAGGCCCTCGGCGAACTGCGCACTGCCCTGGCCATCTACCGTTCCGCCAGCGCCCGGCAATGGGAGAAGGTGTGGGGATGAAGTCTCTTGCATCGGCCTTTCCCTTTCAATATATTACCACCTCAACGAGGCCGATTTTCCCCAAAGCAGTCCGGTACCACATCTCCGGCGAGCTGCCGGCGCTTCCTCTTCCTTTGTTTACATCATAGAAAGTGTGTGTCCCATGGCGCAGAAATACGTCTATCTATTTGGCACCCCCAAAACCGCCGGCGACGCTTCCATGCGGAACCTCCTGGGCGGCAAGGGCGCCAATCTGGCCGAAATGTCCCGCCTGGGTTTGCCCGTTCCGGCCGGCTTCACCATCACCACCGAAGTCTGCACCTATTACTATCAGCACGGCAAGAGTTATCCGGTCGAGCTGAAGAAGCAGGTCGAAAGCGCCCTGCGCGAGGTCGAGCTGAAGATGGGCGCCCGTTTCGGTGATGCCAAGAACCCGCTGCTGCTCTCGGTCCGTTCCGGCGCCCGGGCCTCCATGCCCGGCATGATGGAGACCGTGCTCAACCTGGGCCTCAACGACGAGATCATCCAGGGTCTGATCACCCGCTCGGGCAACGAGCGCTTCTGCTACGACGTGTACCGCCGTTTTGTGCAGATGTACGGCGACGTGGTCATGGGCCTGCGCCCCGAAGGCAAGGAAACCGATCCCTTCGAGACCCTGATCGAGCACAAGAAACACGCCCGCAACGTGCGCCTCGACACCGAACTGGGCGCCGCCGACCTCAAGGAGTTGGTCGCCGAGTTCAAGGCCGAGATTCAGCGCCGCCTGGGCCAACCCTTCCCCGAGAACCCGGTCGAGCAGTTGTGGGGCGCTGTCGGCGCGGTGTTCAGCTCCTGGAACGGGGCGCGGGCCATCAAGTACCGCGAGCTGGAAGGCATCCCCCACGAGTGGGGCACCGCCGTCAACGTGCAGTCCATGGTCTACGGCAACATGGGCGACGACTGCGCCACCGGCGTGGCCTTCACCCGCAACCCCTCCACCGGCGAACGCAAACTCTACGGCGAGTACCTGATCAACGCCCAGGGTGAGGATGTGGTGGCCGGCATCCGCACCCCCGAGCCGGTCGAAAAACTCAACAACCAGCTGCCCACCGCCTACAAGCAGTTCCGCCAGGTCTGCGCCACCCTCGAGAAGCACTACAAGGACATGCAGGACCTGGAGTTCACCATCCAGCAGGGGCGCCTGTGGATGTTGCAGGCCCGCAGCGGCAAACGCACCACCGCCGCGGCCGTCAAGATCGCCGTGGACATGGCCCGCGAGGGGTTGATCACCCAATCCCAGGCCGTCATGCGCGTCAAACCCAAGGATCTCGACAAATTGCTGCACCCCGGCTTCGTCGAAGCGGCCAAGACCGAGGTGATCGGCCGCGGCCTGCCCGCCTCTCCGGGCGCCGCCACCGGCCGGGTGGTCTTCCAGGCCGAGGAAGCCGAAGCCTGGGCTGCCCGCAGCGAGAGGGTCATCCTGGTGCGCCAGGAGACCTCGCCCGAGGACATCGGCGGCATGCATGCCGCGCAGGGCATCCTCACCGCCCGCGGCGGCATGACCTCCCACGCGGCGGTGGTGGCTCGCGGCATGGGCAAGTGCTGCGTGGCCGGCTGCGGTGACCTCTCCATCGACTATGCCAATGGTCTCTTCATCGCCAAGGGCAAGACGGTCCGCGAGGGGGACTGGATCTCCATCGACGGCTCCACCGGCGAGGTGATGCTCGGCCAGGTGCCCACCCAGGCGGCCACCTTCTCCAAGGAGTTCGCCACCCTGATGAAGTGGGCCGACCAGGCCCGCCGGCTCAAGGTGCGCACCAACGCCGACACCCCGCACGACGCCGAGGTGGCCCGCCGTTTCGGCGCCGAGGGCATCGGCCTGTGCCGCACCGAGCACATGTTCTTCGAGGGCGACCGCATCATCGCCGTGCGCGAGATGATCCTGGCCAACGACGAGGCTGGCCGCCGGCAGGCGCTGGCCAAGCTGAAACCGATGCAGCAGGGGGATTTCGAGGGCATCTTCAAGGCCATGAACGGCCTGCCCGTCACCATCCGCCTGCTCGACCCGCCCCTGCACGAATTCCTCCCGCACGAGCCGGCCCAGCAGGAGGAGATGGCCCGCCAGATGAACATCTCGGTGGAGCAGGTCCGCGAAAAGGTCTCCTCCCTGCACGAGTTCAACCCCATGCTGGGCCACCGCGGCTGCCGCCTGGGCGTCACCTTCCCCGAGATCTACGAGATGCAGGTGGAGGCCATCTTCGAAGCGGCCGT
>JADZBP010000238.1 GCA_020852055.1 Candidatus Latescibacterota bacterium | reverse complement strand
CGGGCTGGACCCAGAAGAGCACGTCGGCGTCGATGGGGGCGGTTGGGTCGTGGTCGAGGTCCACTTCGACCACCGGGCCGAACTGGCTCAGGTAGCGGGGCAGCAACTGGTAGGTGCCGGGAGGGGCGGCCACGGCAAAGGTGGGCTGCAGCGGCTGGGTCAGGGTCTGCAGGTGAGCGACGATCAGTTCCTCGAGCAGGTCGCTCTGTTCGATACCCTGGATCAGGATTTCGGGAGCGCCTTCGGGGGCCAGTACCAGTGAGGACCAGATCTCCTGCTGCTGGTGTTCATCCTCGAGGACCCGGCGCACCTTGAAGGGGGAGACCTTCTTGGCGGCGGCGTAGGCGATACCCGGCGCCCCGCTCAGTTCGGGGTCGATGACGCGGAACTCGAGCCGGCCATAGGCGCGGGCCTGCATCGCCTCCAGCACCTGCCGCCCCTCGGCTTCGAGGTTCCGCAGGTGCGAGGGCATCCGCCCTGGGTCGGTGGCGAAGTAGGTGAGGGCCACCTTGCGGTCGAGCTGGCGGAGGAAGTCGATGGTCCGGGGGGAAAGGGTGGCGGGCGAAGCCCCGCCCAGATCGAGTTCCCAGTGGTTGCGCCGCGCCAGCCGGCCCGCCTGCAGCACGACCAGCAACAACAGGATCAGGGAGATCCCGGCCTGCAGTAAGGTGCGCTTCAATATCTGCTCCGCTGCAGGACCTGTTCGTTGGCCCAGAGGAAAAAGCCGCCCATCAGCGCAAAGTACAAGACATCGGCCAGGGCCACCACGCCCCGGCCGAAGGCCTGGTAATGCGGCATGACCGAAACCGACTCGTACAGCCAGGTCCCCGCCTGCCACGAGGGGCTCAGGCCGTCGAGCACCTCGACCACCTGCTCATGGCCGCTGAAGACAAAGAAGAAGCCCAGGAGGGCGGCCAGCACAAAGGCGACGATCTGGTTGCGGGTCAGGCAAGAGACCAGCACGCCGAAGGCGAGGAAGAAGGCGCCCAGGGCCGCGGCCCCCAGATAGTTGGCCAGGATCAGGCCCAGGTCCGGATCGCCCAGCCAGCAGAGCATGAGGGCGATGGGTAGGCTGCCGGCCAGTGTCACCAGGTAGAAGACCAGGGCCGCCAGATCTTTGCCCAGCACCAGTTGCGAGGGGCGCAGCGGCAGGGTCATCAGCAGCTCAAAGGTGTGCTGGGCCCTTTCCTCGGCCCAGGTGCGCATGGACAGGGCGGGCAGAAAGGGGATGAGCAGAAAGGGCAAGATCTCGAAGTAGGGGGCTATATCCACCACCCCGTCGAGGAAGAAGGTGTTCATGAAGGTGGTGCCCGAGAGCACCAGAAAAGCCGTGGCGCAGATATAGGCGATGGGGGAGTCGAAGTAGGCGCCCAATTCCCGGCCGCAGATTACCGCGACTCCTTCGGCGTAGGCCCGGACGGCGCGTGGCTCAGACACGGGCGGCCTCGGCGCTGGTGCGGACCAGGTGGGCGAAGAGTTCCTCCAGCCCGATCCCGGGCCGGCCATGGGCGGCGGCCAGTTCGGGCAGGGGTCCCTGGGCCAGGAGCCGGCCCTGGTGGATGATCAGCACCCGGTCGCTGGCGGCCTCGACATCGGCGATGATGTGGGTGCTGAAGAGCACCGCGCGGTCGCGGCTCAACTCGCGCTGCAACTCGCGGAAGGCCATCACCTGCAGCGGGTCGAAGCCGTGGGTGGGTTCGTCGAGCAGCAGGACCGGGGGATCGTGGATGAGGGCCGAGGCCAGGCCGAGGCGCTGCCGGTATCCGGTGGAGCACTGGCCCACCCGCTGTTGCAGCACCGCCTGGAGTCCACAGATTTCCACCGTGCGCTCGAAGTGGTTGGCCAGGTCGGCGCCGCGCAGGCCCCGGGCCCGGCCCACGAAGAGCAGGAACTTGTCGGCCCGCATGTCCAGATAGAGGGGGGTGTCACCCGACAGGTAGCCGATGCGCCGGCGCACCTCCAGGGGCTCCAGGGCGGTGTCGAGGCCGTCGATCAGGATCTGGCCGGCGCTGGGCAGCAGAAAGGTGGCGAGCATCTTGAGCACGGTGCTTTTGCCGGCGCCGTTAGGGCCGACGAAACCGACGATCTCGCCGCGTTCCACGCCAAAGCTGATGGCATCGACCGCTTTGAGGGCGCCGTAGTAGCGGGTGACGGAGGTGGCGGCGATTATGGCCATAAGTAGGGGGTAGCGTTTCGGGCAGTCAATGAGATCAAACGCCCCGCAGCCGGATTGGTTTCAGGCGGGGACCGGGGTGCGGCGCTGTGGGGCGCGGGCCAGCCACAACTCCAGGAGCAGCAGCACCAGGGCCAAGGCCAGGCATTCGCGCCATAATTCGCGGCCATAACGGTTGCCCAACACCAGCGAGCGCAACTCGTCCCGAGGCCCGAAGAAGCGGGTGCGGTCGGCCCCGAAGAGCTGCTCGAGGCGCTGGCGGGGCACCAGGCTCAGGTCAGCCTCGCGGGGATCGGGGTTGACGGCGAAGAGATCGACCAGCCGCCCCTCCTGCCACAACCGCCACAGGCCGGCCTCCTCGGCGCGCGGAATCTGCCACCAGCAGCGGCCGCCCTGCATCACCCCCGAAAGCCAGACCTTGCGGCCCGAGGGGGTTTCGGCCTGGAGGCGGTCGTCGATATGGGCGCCGGGCAGGTAGCGTCGCAAGGGCTGGCCCACCAGGTAGGGCTGGTCGGGATCGGCCGGCAGGCTCAGGTAGCGCACCAGGCGGTGCATCAGCGGGGCGAAGAGCCCCTTGAGGGGCAGGTCGTTCCACTCGAGGGAAAGCGGGGTGGCGAAGAGCACGGTCCGCCCCTGCTCCTGCCAGCAGAGGGTGGCGGCCGGCTGGCCGTCGGCAAAGTGGACCAGGGCGGCACTTTCCTGGTCGGCAGCCGGGGCCGAAACCAGGCTATAGAAGGCGCGGAAGCGGGGCTGGTCACCGGCCACCTGGGTGAACAGACCGTCGAGCAGCGGGTGGTGGGGCAGTTGGGTGTTCAGTCCCTGGCCGGCGCTCTGGTTGCCCGGCTGTCCGGCCACCTGGGCCAGGCGCGAGGGGATCAGGGCGGGCAAGAGTTGGCGGTTGAAGAAGTTCAGATCGGCCTGCGGGGAGGGGAACACGACCAGCGACCCGCCATCGGCCACGAACCCCTGCACCACCTTGGTCTGCTCGGCGGAGAGATAGTTCAGGTTGCACAGGAGCAGCACCTGGGTCTGCTGCAGGAGCGAGGGCTCCAGCTGGTCGATCAGCCCGAAGCGCAGGGCCAGGGCCGGATCGGTGGCGGCGCTGGCGGCCAGGGCCCGCCGCGGGTAATAGGTGTCCTCTGGCTGGTGGCCCAGGACCAGCACCCGGAAGGAGTCGGGCACGCTGAGGGTGAAGTAGCGGCGGTTGTCCAGGGACAGGGCGTCATCCTGGATTTCCACATAGCCGCCGAGCAGGCCGGCGCGGCGCGGGGTGAGGGCAAAGTCGAACTGGAACTCTTCCCCGGGCCGCAGGTCTGTCAACTGATGGCGCACCCGCTCACCGTCGAGGTACACATCGACAGCAGTCTGAGGCGCGGCCTGCGAAGAGGTATTGGTCAACAGGGCCCGGGCGCTGAGCTTCTTGCCCGGTGCTGCCAGCCACGCGGAAAATTTCACCTCATCCACGTGCACATTGCCCCGTTCCGCGGTCCCCAGATCGGCGATGTAGACCTGTGCCTGCGGCAGCCAGTCGGTTTTGGCGGCGAGTTGCGCCCAGTTGTGCTGGGTCAGGTCGCTCAGCAGGTAGATCTCCTGGCGCAATTGCGGGTGGGCGGCACAGAAATCAGCCGCCGCCTGCAGGGCCGCTTCCAGATCGGTGCCTTCCTGGGTGGGCTGCAGTTCCTCCACTACTTTGGCCAGTTGGTCGTTCCCGGCCGCCGGCTCGCTTGTGAGGAGCCGGCTGGCAAAAGGGAAGAGCGCCACCTCGTCGCGTTTGGAGAAGATGTCCAGCAATTCGCGGGTCTGGTGGCGCAGGGGCTCGAAGAGGGAGCCGCCGCCCTGGCGAAAGCCGGTGCTGTAAGAACAGTCGAGCAGCACGGCGGTGGCTACCGGGGCGGTGCTGCCGCCCCAGCCGGCGCCGCCTTGGTGGGCCGGTCGGGCAAAGGCCAGGGCGATCAGGGCGATGATCAGGGTGCGCAGCAACAGCACCAGCCACTGGCGCAGACGCAGACGGCGCAGGCGGCTGTGGTGCAGGCGGCGCAGGAAATCGAGGTTGCTGAAAGGCTGGGGTTGCGATTGGCCCCGGTGCAGCAGGTGGATGGCCAGCGGGATGAGCGCCGCGACCAGACCGATCAGGGCCAGGGGGTTGAGGAATTGCAACACGCCTCAGGCCGAGGCGGGATGGCGTTTCTCTTCGGCTTCGATGAGGCGCATGATCCCCTCGGCGTCGGCGGCGGAGATCAGTCTCTTTTTGAAATCGTCGTTCTTGAGCAGGCGCGAGATACGAGCCAGGGCCTTGATATGGGGGCCCGAGACATTGGCGGGAGAGACCAGCAGGAAGAACACATAAGCCGGCTCGCCGTCGAGAGCCTCGAAATCCACGCCCCGCTTGTGGATGCCCAGGGCCGCGGCCAGGCGGGTCACCGCGTCGGACTTGCCGTGGGGAATGGCGATGCCGTCGCCGATGCCGGTGCTCATGATCTTTTCGCGTTCGACCACCGCCTGGAGCACTTTGTTCCGGTCGGAGACGACCGCTCCCGACTCCAGCGAGTCGACCAACTCCTTGATGATCTCTTCCTTGGTCTCGCCCTGGAGCCCGACGAGCACAGAGCGGGGAGATAGGATGTCCAGTAAGGTCATCGGCGCTTCTCCAGCAGGAGTTGCTTGTGGCCACTCGAAAGCGGCAGGCAAATACTGTGAATTAGCCAAAGATAGAGATGTAAAAAATATAAGTCAACAGCGTCTCCCACCTGCCGCCGCCGCGCTTGACGATGGGGGGGAAGGGCGTACATTGAGAGCCGCTGACAGAACGATCTTACTGGCGTCGCGCGGCTGCGAGCCACAATGGACTTCGTGGCCCTCAGTCGGCGTATTTCTGATCGATACGCCTCCATCGGGCGCCTTGCCATTGCGTCTCTCGCTCGCGCTTTGGCCGACGAATATCGTTCTGCCAGAGGCTTGAACATTTTGCAGGAGGGCGAACACGGCAATCCGGCATACCCTGCTCTTCATCGCCTACCACTATCCTCCCGTCCGTTCGAGCGGGATTGAGCGCGCCCTGCATTTTGCCCGCCGTCTGCCCGAATTCGGCTACACTCCCGTGGTCCTGACCACGGCAGCTTTTGGCGGCGAAAGCGGCGCGCAGGTGCAGCGCGCCTGGGAGCCGCTCAAGTTATACCGCCAGTTGTGGAATCGCGAGGCGCGGGCCGGCAGCGCTCCTTCCTCGCTGCGCACTGACGCGGGCCGGCTCAGCGGGCTGGTTGGCTGGCTGCGGCGCCGGGCGGTTTTCCCCGATCTGCAGATCACCTGGGTGCCCTTCGCGCTGCAGCGGGCCATCGAGGTGGTGGAGCGCGAGGCCCCGGCGGTGCTCTACTCCACCTACCCGCCGGCCAGCGCCCACCTGCTGGGTCTGCTGCTCAAGCGGCGGACCGGGTTGCCCTGGGTGGCCGACTTCCGCGACTCGTGGACCACCGACCCCCTCGACCCCGATTTGCCCGCCTGGCGGCAGGCCCTGGAGCGCCAGCTGGAACAGGCGGTGGCCGAAGCGGCGGACGCGGTGGTCACGGCCACCGAACTGAGCGCCGACTACCTGCGCCAGTTGTATCCGCGTGCCGCCGCCCGGGTGCGGGTGATCACCAACGGATTCGATCCCGAGGAGTTCGCCGGTGCGCACGCTGCGCCGCCATCGGGGGGGCCGCTGCACCTGGTACACACGGGGTCCTTCTCTTACAGCCATCCCCAGCGCTCACCCCAAGCCCTCTTCGCGGCCCTCGAATCCCTGCTGGCCGAGGACCGGGCCTGGGCCAGCAGGCTGCATCTGGTCCTGGCCGGCAACCTGAGTCCGGCCGAACGCCAGGGGGCGGCGGCGCTGGAACGGGCCGGGATGGTCGAGTGCCTGGGCGCGGTGGAGCGCCGGCAGGCCATCACCCTCCAACAACAGGCCCATCTGCTGCTGCTGCTCGATCACGCCCGCCCGTGGCCGGCTTCGAACGTGCCGGGCAAATTCTACGAGTACCTGGCGGCCCGCCGTCCCATCCTGGCTCTCTGCGGGCCGGGTATGGTGGCCGACCTGACGCGCCGCCTGGGGACCGGGCTGCACGCCCCTCCCGATGACATGCAGGCTATCCGCCGGGTGCTGGTTGAGGCCTGGCAGCTTTTCCACCGAGGCGCTCTGCCCGGCGCCGTGGCATCGGACCAACTGCTTCCCTATCACCGCCGCGAACTGACCGGGCAACTGGCCGGCTGCTTCGACGCCCTGCTGGCCCGGCGATGAAGGCCCGTATTTCCTGGCTGCTTTTTGTCCTGGCCCTGGTCATCCGGTTGGCCTATGTGCTGCAGGAGATCCCGGTGCCGCCTCAGGACACCCCCGACTACGACGAGATCGCGCACAACCTGCTCAAGGGAGAGGGTTTCGTCGCCCGCGAGAACTGGTTCGGCTTCGAGATGCGCTCCTGGCGGGCGCCCTTCTATCCCTTCTTTCTGGCCGCAGTGTACGGGGTGTGCGGGCACAGCCACCTGGCCGTCGAGGGAGTGCAGGCAGTAGTGGGGGCCGCCACCTCAGTGCTGCTCTACGGGCTGGGGTTGCGGGTCTGGCCGCCAGCCGCCCTGGTCGCCGGACTCGCTGCCGCGGTGTACGGCCCGCTGGTGGTCAGCACCGGCGAGGTGATGAGCGAGACCTGGTTCACCTTCTGGCTGGTGCTGGCGGCCTATCTGTTGAGCAAGCCGGACAGCCACCGCGCCTGGTTGGGCGGTGGGGTGGCCATTGGTCTGGCCGCCCTCACCCGGCCGGTGGGGCTGCTCTTCTGGCCGGCCTTCGCCCTGGTGGCCCTGCTGGCGGCGCCCCGCGAGGGCCTGCGCCGCAGCCTGTGGGTGGGCCTGGCGATGGCGGCCACCATCCTGCCCTGGACCGTGCGCAACTACCTGGTCCACGGCGCCCTGGTGCCCATCTCCACCCACGGGGGTTTCATCCTGGCCCGCAGCAATGCCGCCCTTCCCGACTGGCGCCAGGAGCGGGGCTGGGGCATCGAGCGGGAGACCTTTGTGCAATTCCCCACCGAGCTGGAGCGCGACCATCACTGGCGACAGCAGGGCATGGCCTTCATCCGCTCCCATCCGGGCACGTACCTGCGCCTGAGCGCCGAGCGTTTCCTGCGTTTCTGGTACTTCTTTTCGCCGGGGTACAATTTCTGGTTCACCCTGCTGCTGCCCTTGTTCGCCATCGGCCTGTGGCGTTACGGGTTGCGGGAGGGGTTCCTGCTCCTGAGTGTGTTCGCCGGGATTTCCCTGGCCACCTTCTGCCTGGTGCTCTACGGCTCGGTGCGTTTCCGCCTGCCCCTGGAACCTTTCTTCATCCTCTTTGCCGCTGCTGCCGGCGGGGACCTGGTTGCCCGCTATGGCCGCCGGGCCTGGTGGTGGCTGGGGGGTGCAGTGGTGTTGAATCTGATATTCTATTGGCAAGACGAGGCATTGCGGGGATGGGTACTGGCCTGGCTGCAGGTCTGGGGGCTGAAGTGAAACCGGTCCTCTCCATCGTCATTGTCAACTGGAATACCTGCGAGCTGCTGCGGGACTGCCTGGAAGCCATTCTGGCCGACCCGGATTCCAGCCAGTGGGAGATCCTGGTGGTGGACAATGCCTCGGCTGACGACAGTGTCGCCATGGTGCGGGGCTCCTTCCCCCAGGTGCAGTTGCTGGCCAGCCCGGAGAACCTGGGCTTCAGCCGCGGCAACAACCTGGCCCTGGAGCAGGCGAGGGGAGAGTACCTGCTCTTGCTCAATTCCGATACCCGCGTCGAGTGTGGCGCGCTGGGGGCGCTGGTGGCCTTCATGGCAGGCCAGCCGCGCATCGGGGCGGCCGGCCCGATGCTGCTCAACGCCGACGGCTCGTTGCAGTTGTCCTGCGGCATTGCTCCCAGCTTGCGCACCGAAATTGTGCATAAATTGTTATTGCACCGACTTTTCCCCTTCTTTAAATTAGCCGGCTGGGACCACCGTTCGGCCCGCGCGGTGGGCTGGGTTTCGGGGGCCTGTCTGCTGATCCGGCGCCAGGCCCTCGCAGAGGTGGGGCCCCTGGATCCGGCCATCTACATGTGCTGCGAAGACCTCGAGTGGTGCATGCGGCTGGCCAAGAAGGATTGGCAGATCTTCTACTACCCTTTCAGCCGGGTAGTCCACCTGGAAGGGCAGAGCATCCGCAAGAACCTCGGCCAGATGCTGGTGATCAGCCAGCAGAGCCTCTTCTATCTCTTCCAGAAGCACTTCGGCACCGGGCATCTGCTCCTCCTCCGCCTGCTCACCCTGGTCGAGATGGTGTTGCGCAGCGTCCTTTGGGGAGGGCTTTTTGTCTGTTTGCCGGCCCGGCGGGCCGAGAGCCGGCAGCGCCTGCGGGCTTACCGCCAGATCCTGCGCCGGTCCCTGCTGGACCGCGCGTACTGGTCGCCGCTGAACACCCCCAAGGACAAACGAGGTTCGGAGAACTGATATGGCAGGCCGCATCCAACTGTTCAAACCCTGGTTCGGAGAGGCGGAACACGAAGCGCTCCGCCAGCCCCTGGAAACCGGCTGGGTGGGTCCCGGACCCAAGGTCAAGGAGTTTGAGCAGCGTTTCGCTCGGTACGTCGGGGTCAAACACGCCATCGCCCTGAATTCGGCGACCTCGGCACTGCATCTGGCGATGGTGGTGAGCGAGGTGAAGGACCGGGAGGTCCTCACCACCCCCATGACCTTTGTGTCCACCAACCACACCATCCTGCATGCCGGCGGCCGGCCGGTGTTCTGCGACGTCGAACCCGGCACCCTCAACATCGACCCGGCGGAGGTGGAGCGCCGCATCACCCCCCGCACCCGGGCCCTGATGGTGGTCCACTACGCCGGGCATCCCTGCGCCATGGACGAATTGATGGCCATGGCGCGCCGGCACGGGTTGGCCCTCATCGAGGATGCCGCTCAGGCCTGCGGCGGCACCTACGGCGGCCGGCAGTTGGGCAGCATCGGCGATATCGGCTGCTTCAGCTTCGAATCGAAGAAGAACCTCTCCACCGGCGACGGGGGCATGTTCACCACCAACAACGACGCGGTGGCCGAGCGGGTGCGCAAGCTGCGCTGGATGGGTATCTCGCGCAGCACCTGGGACCGCTTCAACAACGGCTCTCAGGCCCGCGCCTGGGAGTACGAGGTCGAAGAGGTGGGTTTCAAGTACGGCATGAACGACCTGGCCGCCGCCCTGGGGCTGGTGCAGCTGGAAAAGCTGGAGCGGGCCAACGCCATGCGGCGGCAGGTGGTGGCGCGTTACCGCGAGGCACTGGCCGGGGTGCGGGGGATCGAATTACTCGATCAGCATCCGTATGGACAGAGCGCCCACTATGCCATGGTCATCAAGGCCGAGCAGCGCGACGCGCTGTGCGATTTTCTCGCCGCGCGCGATATCGAGTCGGCGGTCCATTTTTATCCCAATCACCTGCTGCCCATCTATCAGCCCTATGCCGTTTCGCTGCCGGTTGTCGAGGCCCAGTGGCAGCGTATCCTGACTATCCCCCTGTACCCCCACCTGGCCGCCGAGGCCCAGGAGCGGGTGATCGCCGGCATCCGCGACTTTGCCGCCGCCGGTTCCCCGCCGGTGTAGTCTGTGGTGCCGGCCGCCACAGGAGAACAACCCCGCTTGAAGGTGCTCTTCGCCACCCAGTACGGCATGCTGGCCGCCAGCAGCCGGACGCGGGTTTTCCAGTACCTGCCCTACCTACAGGCCCAGGGCATCGAGACCCGGGTGATCACCGTGCTGCCCGACCGGGGCTTGGGTGGCTCGCAGGTGCAGGTGACCCGCAGTCCCTGGAGCAAGTTGCGCTACTACTGCTGGGCGGCCTGGCGCACCTTTGGCTGCGGCCTGCAGGTCTGGTGGGCGGCGCGGGAAGCGGAGGTGCTGCTCATCCAGAAGGTGATCGTCCCCGCCCCGGTGCGCTGGTTGTTGCGCTGGCGCCGGCCTCCGGTGGTCTACGACTTCGACGATGCCATCTTCACCACCGAGGTGCGCCGCCAGCACTGGCTGGTGGCCTGGAAGCAGCGGCGCAATGCCACCGGATTGCCGGCCATGCTGAGCCTGGCCGACCACATCCTGATCGAGAACGAGTACAACGCCGCCTTCGCCGCTCGCTATTGCCCCGCGATCTCGACCATCACCGGCCCCATCGACACCCGGCGCTACACCCCCGCGAGTGAGCCGGGTACCCTGCGTGAGCAGGTGGTGCTGGGGTGGATCGGCAGCGCCAGTACCCTTTCGTACCTGCAATTGATCCGGGAACCACTGGCGCGGCTGGGCCGTCGCTTTCCCCAGTTGCGGCTGCGGGTGATCGGGGCCACGGCGGTGGAGCTGGAGGGCTTGCCCGTCGAGGCGCAGTCCTGGACCCTGGAAGGGGAGGTGGAGGGGTTGCGCAGCTTCGACATCGGACTGATGCCGGTCCCCGATGACCCCTGGACCCGCGGCAAGGGGGGATACAAACTGCTCCAGTACATGGCTACCGGGCTGCCGGTGGTTGCCAGTCCGGTGGGGGTCAACTGCCAGATCGTCCGCGATGGCGATACCGGATTTTGGGCTCATACCCCGGAGGAGTGGGAGGAATACCTGGCGCGGCTGATCGGCGACCCGGCCCTGCGCCGGCAGATGGGGCGGCGGGGGCGGGCGGTGATGGAGGCCGAGTACGCGCTGGAGGTGCACGGCCGGGGCCTAGCTCAAATCCTGTGCCAGGTGGCCGGGACGAGACGCGGAAAAGCGCCACGGCCGCGGCTTCCGGGGGCAGGGGGTGCTTGATTGCGTTTAATTCCTTATACTTTTACCTGTACCGCCCGACACCGCCGGCGGCCGGGGAGTTTGTCGGTCAGGGTGACCCTGGTCACTTCGCCGGCTGGCCGGGACGTGGATTTTATTGGGTATCATGCCACCTCGGAGCTTTCGCCGATCCATTGGCGATCCCGTCCGGGGGCCGGCGCCGTTAGTTGCTGCGCGCTGTAGACTACTGGGATAGTGCGTATGAAAGTTCTGATCACCGGAGGAGCAGGTTTCATCGGGTCCCACCTGGCCGAGCGCCATCTGGCCATGGGGGATCAGGTAGCCATCATCGACAACCTCTCCACCGGCAGCATCAAAAACGTCCAGCACCTCGAAGCCAACCCCAAATTCTCCTGCATCATCGACGATATTCTCAATGTCGAGGTGATGCGTTCGCTGGTGGCCGACTGCGACCTGACCTATCACCTGGCCGCCGCCGTGGGGGTGGAGTTCATCATCGAAAATCCTCTCCTGTCGCTGACCACCAACATCCGCGGCACCGAGATCCTGCTCGAACTGGCCAACGAAAAAAAGAAGAAGGTGGTGCTGGCCTCCACCTCCGAGATCTACGGCAAGCGCAACGGCCACGTGCCCTTCAAGGAGGAGGCTGACCGCCTCCTGGGCCCCACCACCGTCATCCGCTGGAGTTATTCCACCTCCAAGGCGGTGGATGAGTTGCTGGCCCTGGCCTACTGGCGCGAGAAGCGCCTGCCCTGCGTCATCGTCCGCCCCTTCAATATCGTCGGGCCCCGCCAGAGCGGGCACTATGGCATGGTGGTGCCCCGCTTCATCCGCCAGGCCATGCTGGGCCACGCGATCACGGTGTACGGCGACGGGGAGCAGCGCCGCTGCTGGACCTACATCGACGACGCCCTCGATGGCCTGATCGGGCTGGCGACCAGCGACAAGGCCGTAGGTGAGATCTTCAACCTGGGCTCGCACTACGAGACCAGCGTCAAGGATCTGGCCCATCGGGTCAAGGAACTGGCCAAGAGCCAGTCAGAGATCGAGTTCATCCCCTACGAGCACGCCTGGCGCAAGGGGGTTTACGAAGACCTGCTCTACCGCGCCCCGGACCTGGAAAAGATCCGCCGCTGCGTGGGCTACGATCCCAAGGTCGACCTCGACGAAGCCCTCACCCGGATCATCGCCCACTTCGAGCGCTGATCAGCGGCTCAGTCCCTCACCCAGGCGGGGGACGAAGAACCACAGCAGCCGGCCTTCGCCCCCCCGCACCTCGGCCCAATGCTCCACCTCCAGGGCGAGGGCGGCCACCCCGGCGGTGGGCAGGTGACAGGCGCCGCCTCCCAGCACTGCCAGCCATTCCTCCAATCCCGGATTATGCCCGATCACCAGCAGCGGGTCGCACTCGTCTCCCTGTTCGGCCAGCACTGCGCCCAGGGTTTGGCTGGGGGCTAGATACAGGCGAGGATCAAAGGCCAGGTCGCAGGAGCCCAGGCCCGCCGCCAGACCTTCGGCGGTTTCCCTGGCCCGGAGTGCAGGCGAGGAGAGGATGGTGCGGGGCTTTTCCTTCAGGCCTGCCAGCAGGCGGGCCACCAGCGGCACCGCCTGGCGGCCCCGCTGGTTGAGGGGGCGGTCGAAGTCGGCGGTGGCCGTGGCCCAGTCGGACTTGGCGTGGCGCATGAGCAGCAGGGTTTTCACGGGGTGCAGGGCTCCGGTAAATTAGTTGCGCCCCTTCGCCGGGGGCGGTATTTTCTAAACCAATATATCCTCCCCGGAATGAACCCTCCACCCAGGGATGCCGCGGATGTCTACCAGTCCCCTCGAGATCGAGCTGGACATCAAGCCTGCTTCGCGTTACGAACTGATCGACATCAGCGCCCGGATCGCCCAGGAACAGGGCGATGTGCTGGCTGGATATCGCAAAGCCCTCTACTGCTCTTTCCACACTACCGCCGGTTACCTCGAACAGGGATTCTGCGAGCGCCTGGGGCACAGCCGCAAGCAGCTCGACCCCTTCTTCAGGGCCATCCAGCGCATCTTTCCGCCCGATGCAGGCTATTTCCACGACCGCATGCAACTGCGCGACGAGCTGAGCGAGAGCGAGAAGGAACGCGAGCCGATCAATGCCGACTCCCACCTGACCTTCATCAGCGCCGGCCTGAAGAACTGCGTCACCTATCTCAACCGCCCGGGCCAGCCGGTCTACTTCGTCGAGTTGGACGGGATCTACAAGCACTACCAGCGACAGCGCCGCACGGCGGTGATGGGCTACAACGACGAGGAAATCGTCTTCCGCGGCCGCCTGCCCATCCCGGTGCAGTCCTCGCACCAGATCGACTCCTTCAACCTCAAAGACCCGCGCTACGGGCTCTTCGACCAGCTCGAGGAATGGATCGCCGTTCACGGCATCGAGAAGGGCCGCATCGACCTGCGCCTCGACCCGCACGAGCGCCACGTGGGCCTGACGGTGAACGAGTACGAGACCCTGCTGATGCGCAACGACCTGCCCCAGGCCCTGGCCGATCCGATGCGCTACATGGTGCAGCACGGCAAGAAGCTGCTGCGCCATCCCGGCACCATTCCGGGCAAGACCCGCGGCTATGCCACCTACGACCTGATCCACCTCTACAACGAACTGCTCGACAGCGTGCCGGTGGGCCGGGCGGTGATCGACAAGATCTTCTCGGTGTTGTCCTCTCCGGCCTCGCGTATCCTGCGCCTCAAGCGGCACATCAGCCTGCTGGTCTCCGACCGCGAGGCCGCCGGCCAGGGGCGCATCGTGCAGGGCACCTATCAGAGCCCAATCTTGTTACAGCACCAGCCGGCCGCCGAGGGGGCCCGTTACCTGGACATCACCCTCAGGCGTTTCAAATAGGGGAAAGCCCGCCGTGCAGGTAGATGCCTCCATCTTCAAGGCCTACGACATCCGGGGCACCTATCCCGACCAGCTCGACGAGCGGGTGGCCCGCGCCATCGGCCGGGCCTTTGCCACCTTCCTCAAGGCCGAACAGGTGGTGGTGGGCCGCGACATGCGGCTCTCGAGCCCGGCGGTCTTTGCCGCGGTGGTCGATGGGCTCACGGCGCAGGGAGCGGGGGTGATCGACATCGGCATGGTCAGCACCGACCAGTACTACTTTGCCTGCGCCGAGCTGGGCCACCCCGGCATGATGGTCACCGCCTCCCACAATCCGCCCCAGTACAACGGCTTCAAGATGGTGCGCCGCATGCCGTACCTGCTCAGCGGCGACGAGGGCATCCAGGACCTGCGGCGCATCGTCGAGGGCGACGCCTTTGCCCCGGAGAAAGCCAGGGGCCAGGTGCGTCCCATGGACCTGAGTCAGGGTTTTGTCGAGAAGGTGCTGGGCCTCATCGACGTGCAGGGGCTCAAGCCGCTCAAGGTCATCGCCGACACCGGCAACGGCATGGTGGGGCCTATCCTCAAGCGGGTCTATGAGCGCCTGCCGGTGCAACTGACCGGCCTGTACCTCGATCCCGATGGCCGGCTGCCCAACCACGGCCTCGACCCTATGCAGCCGGAGAACCGCGCCGAGTTGCAGCGCCGCGTGCGCGAGGAGGGGGCGGACGTGGGTTTTGCCTTCGACGGGGACGGGGACAGGTTCTTCGTCATTGACGACCGGGGGGAATTCGTTTCCGGGGATTTCCTCACCGCCTTATTGGGTTGTTACCTGCTGGAGAAGGACCCGGGCGGGCGCATCCTCCACGACGTGCGCGCCTCCTGGGCGGTGCCCGAGCTGATCGGGCAGGCCGGCGGCACGGCGCTGATGGAGCGGGTGGGCCATGCCTTCATGAAGACGCGGCTGAAAAAAGAAGGGGCGGTGTTTGGCGGCGAGGTCACCGGGCACTACTACTTCCGCGACTTCTTCGGCGCCGACTCGGGTATTGTGCCCTCGCTGATCGTGCTGGAGATGCTCTCTCGCAAGGGCGTGAAACTCTCCCAATTGCTGGCGCCTCTCGAAGCCAAGTACTTCATCTCCGGAGAGATCAACTCCAAGGTCGCCGACCCTCAGGGCCGGCTGCAGGCCCTGGCCAGCCGTTATGCCGACGCCCGCATCGAACGCCTGGACGGCATCTCCATCACCTACCCCGACTGGCATTTCAACGTGCGGGACTCCAATACCGAGCCCCTGCTGCGCCTCAACCTGTAAGCTCGGAACCAGGCGCAGATGGAGGCGAGGCGGGACGAGGTGCTCGCTTTGATCCGCTCCTGATTTTCCTCGCTTCACCCCTCCGGTTTTTACCCTGATGAATTTCCTGCGCGGGTTTTCGCTCAACGCCGCCTCCACGGGCCTGGTGTTTGCCCTGGGCCTGCTGAACCAGTCCCTGCTGAACAACGCCCTCAGCGACGAGGACTTCGGCCGCTTGCGCTGGTGGGGCACCACCGCGTTGCTGGGGGCGCTGGTTTTTGGCGAGTGGCTCAACAAGGGCAACGCCTATGTAGCCGGCAAGGGGGCGGCGCGGCAAAAGCTGGCCGGCAACACCCTGGCCTATGCGCTTTTCCTGGGGCTGGTGCTGATGGGGGGCGCCCTGGCGGCGGTGGCCGGGTCGTGGCTCCCGCGCTCCGAGACTCCGTACTGGGTGCTGCTGGCCGGGCTGGTGGCGGTGCTGGTGCTGCAGAAAGGCGTCGATGCCATTTTCCTGGGGCGCGACCAGCTCAAGCCCTATTCGCTGCTGCCGGTGCTCTTTATCTGCTGCTACCTGGGCGGTAACCTGGCCGTGCTCAAGGCCCGGGCGGGAGGCCTGGACGAGGTGCTGGCGGTTTGGGTGGGCAGCGCCGGACTGGTCACCCTAGCCGGATTGTGGCTGCTGCGCCGGGGGCAGCCTCTGGGCGCCGACCAGCAGCTATGGCGGCAGGTGCGCGGTGTGGGGGGCAGGGGCGGGATCTCGGTGATCCTGGTGTTTCTGCTTTTCCGCAGCGACCAGTACCTCGTCGAGCACCTGCTGGGGGCCGCCTCGCTGGGGGTGTACAGTGTGGCGGTGATTTTTGCCGAGATGATGCAGCGCCTGCCCAACGTGGCTGGCGCCGTGCTGATGCCCAAGGTGATCCAGGCCCAGGAGGGGGAAGGCTGGCTCAGCCTGCGGGTGGCCCGCAACGTGCTGCTTTTTTCGCTGTGCTGCGCGGTGGGATTGCTCCTCGCCGGCCAACTGCTCATCGCCCTCTTTTTCCCCAGATCCCCGGAAGCCTTTGCCCCGCTGTTGTGGATGCTGCCGGGCCTGGTGGTCGCCGGTTTCGGTTCGGTGTTCAACACCCGGCTGGCCGGTCAGGGGTACCCGCCCATCACCCTGTGGACGCCGGCGCTGGCCCTGGGGCTCAACGTCGCGCTCAACCTGGCGCTGATCCCGGTCCTGGGGTTGGTCGGCGCGGCCCTGTCCACCTCGCTGGCCTACGGCCTGTGGGGCGGGCTGACGGCCCACCACTGCCTGCGACAATTGGGTTGCGGCTGGGGCGCCTTCTTGCGCGGGGTAGGTTCTCTCCCTAGTATTTACAGGTCATGACTGCCCTCCTCCAGACAGGAGACCTGCGGCTCGACCGCCGCTGGTTCCTCCTCTTCCTCGGTCTCCTGTCCCTGCTGCTGCTGGCGGTGCTGCTGGTGCCCAACCGCCTGCTGGTCACCGCCTGCGCCGGCCTGGCCGGCGGGATCTATCTCGCCTTTCTGCTGGCCTACCCCTGGATCATTGTGCCGGCCCTGGTGGCCACCACCGCCCTCGACATCACTGGCCAGCTGCTCAAGGAAACCTCCATCGGCATTCCGCTCACCGGCTTCCACCTCTCGCTGGGGCTGATGTTCCTGGCGCTGATGGGCAATGCCTGTCTGCGGCGGCGCACCCTCTTTCCCGAGTTCGAGCTGAAGGGGCCGCTGTTGTTGCTGCTGGGGGTGATGGCCCTGTCGCTGACCTATTCGCCCAATCAGCCCGAGGCCACCATCGGTTTCATGCGTACCCTGGTGCTGGTGCTCTTTCTCTATGCCGCCCAGGTGCTGATCGAAACGCGGGCCGCGGTGCACGCGGTGGTCGTCTCCATGGCCCTGGCGCTGATCGGCGGGTCCATCCTGGCGGTGGTGCAGATCGCCACCGAGCAGTTCTTCCTGCCGGCCAGTTTTGTCATCGCCGTGGGCGCCAACGCCCCGCGCGCCACCGGCACCTTCCACAACCCCAATACCTTCGGCACCTTTCTCATGGCCGGGGTGGTTTTCCTCTCCGCCATCCTGCTCAACCACCGCCTCTCCTTCTGGAAGCGCGTGCTGATGCTGGTCTCGCTGGCCTTTGGGGTTGCCGGCCTGATCGTCACCTTCAGCCGCTCCAACTGGCTGGCCGCCCTGGTGGGTTTGATGATCCCGCTCTATCTGGCCCGCAAGCTGCGCTATCTCTTCATCACCCTGGCCATCGGCGGCCTGCTCATCTTCGCGATCAAGGAATTCGTGCCTTTTGCCGAGCACATCTTCCTGCGCTTCCTCTCCATCTTCACCTTTGTCGAGGAGTTCGGGCAGGCCGGCAAGGAGTCGGGCTCGGCGCGGATCTATTTCATGATCGCCGGCCTCGAGATGTTCCTCGACCATCCGCTGCTGGGGGTGGGCTGGCGCGCCTTCCCGGTGCTCTTCGAGCAGTACAAACCCCTCGACTTCCCCAACTGGGTGCCCACCCGCGAATCGCACACCCTCTTCGCCAACATGCTGGCCGAGCTGGGGCTGGTCGGTTTCCTCGCCTCGGCCTGGATCGTCTGGCGCACCCTGAGCCGGGGGTTCGCCGGGCTCAGGGTGATGCGCGATCCCTACCTGCGGGCCGTGCTCATCGGGCTGCTCTCGATGTTCATCGCCTTCCAGGTGAGCCTCTCCTTCACCGCCGACTTCAGCAACAACTTCCTGTGGTTCTTCACCGGCATGGTCTTCGCCGTGCTGCGGCTCGAGCAACCCTCGCGCGCGTGAACCTGCTGGTCGCCTCCCACCTCTACCCCAGCAGCCTGTCGCGCACCGCCGGCAGTTTCGTGCACAACCAGACCCGCTTCCTGGCCGACCTCGCCGAGGTGCGGGTGGTCTCGCCCACCCCCTGGTTCTTCCCCCTGCCCGGTTTTGGCCGCTGGAGCGCGTACGCCGCCCTGCCCCGCCGCGAGCAGGTGGACGGGGTGGAGTTGGCGCGGCCGGCCTATCTCACCTTTCCCCGCCGGGTGTTTTTCTCCCAGGTATGGCGCTCCTATCGGCGCGCGCTGGAACGAGCCGGGCGTGGCCGGCCTCTGCCCGACCTGATCCACGCCCACTGCGCCTATCCCGACGGCCTGGCGGCGGTGGAGTACGGCCGGCAGCTGGGCCGGCCCGTGGTCATCACCGTACACGGGCACGATCTCAAGGACCT
>JADZBP010000237.1 GCA_020852055.1 Candidatus Latescibacterota bacterium | reverse complement strand
GAGCACCGGCAGGTGCGGGTGCCGGCCGGGGTTTTTATCATGGGCTCGGAGGAAGGCGAAGCGGATGAACAGCCCGCCCACCTGGTGAGCCTCGAGGCCTACTATATCGACCAGTACGAGGTGACGGTGGGCCAGTACCGCGCCTGTTTCGAGGCAGGGGCCTGCGCCGAGCCGGTGGCCGCCAGCCTCTGCAACTGGGGCGGGGCCGTGGGCGACGACCATCCCATCAATTGCATCCGCTGGGCCGAGGCCGAGGCCTACTGCGCCTGGGCCGGCCTGCGCCTGCCCAGCGAGGCCGAATGGGAGAAGGCCGCCCGCGGCACCGACGGCCGGACCTATCCCTGGGGCGAGGACTTCGACCGCGACCGGGCCAACTACGCCGACAACGGCTTCATGCAGCGCACCCGGCCGGTGGGCAGCTACCCGGAGGGGCGCTCGCCCTACGGGGCCGAGGATATGGCCGGCAATGTCTACGAATGGGTCGCCGACTGGTACGAGCCCAACTACTACGCCGCCAGCCCGCCCAGCGATCCCCCGGGGCCGGCCAGCGGCGCCCAGCGGGTGTTGCGCGGCGGCTCGTGGTGGTTCGAGCCCCACCAGATGCGCACCTTCCACCGCGAGCCCTACCATCCCGCCGACACCGACGTGGACATCGGTTTCCGCTGCGCCCGCAGCGCCGATCCCTGATTCCCCCATCATTCTTACTACCGCAGTTGGTGTTCCGCGCCGAAATTAACAGAGCCCCCCGAGCCTCGGGCGGCGCCCGTGCCCATCCCCCCTCACCCAGCGGAGAATCCATGGACTCCACCCCCAACCCATCCCCGGCCCTGCCGGGCGGCAAAGGGACCGTGCTGGTCATCGAGGACGAGGAGGTGGTGCGCAAGGGCATCGCCTCGATCCTGTCCAAAGGGGGCTATGCCGTCCTGAGCGCCAGCGACGGCGTCGAAGGCCTGGAAAAGATCCGCGAACACGCCGAGGCCATCGACCTGGTGCTGCTCGATCTTTCTCTGCCGAGGATGTCGGGGGCCGAGGTCATCGCCCACCTGAAGGGCATGAAGTCCAGGGCCAAGGTCCTGGTGCTCAGCGGTTACGAGGCGCAGGCCATGGGGGTGAGCGGGGTGCCCTCGATCCTCAAGCCGGTCCGGGTGCGGGAGCTGTTGGCCCAGGTGGGGAAAGCCCTCGAGGTCCAGGAGCGCAGGTGATGGATTTTGCGATGCGGTCGGCAGCGGTGCGCCAGGTGCGCGAGGCGGTCTGGGCTATGGAGGGGGAGGAGGACATCCGCCAGGTGATGGAGGTGGTCAGCTGCCAGCTCCGGGCCCTGGCCGTGCCCTTCGACATGCTGGGGGTGAACGTGATCGACCGGGCCACCGGGTCGCTGGCGGTGCAGTACTACACCGCGGTCGACGAGCAGGGCCAGGAGCGCTGGATCACCTGGGTGCCCTTGGCCCCGGTGCGCGAGCCTTTCGACCTCTTCTGGCTCGCCGAGGGCCCCACCTACCGCCCCGACCTGCGGGCCGACGACCAGTACGGCGAACTGCCCGGATACACCCACGCCAGCCTGCCGGTGAGGTCGGTGGTCGACGTGCCCTTCCTGACCGGCACCCTGGCGGCCAGCAGCTACCGGGCCCACGCCTTTGACGAGGGCCATCTCAACGCCCTGCAGGAACTGGCCGAGGTGCTTTCCGACGGCTTCAGGCGACTCGATGATTTGCGGGCTCTGGCCGACCGCCTCCGCGAAACCGAGGTGTTGGCTCGGGCCATTGCCGTCACCGCCGGCTCCAAGGACCTGGAGGAGATCCTCCGGGTGGTGGTGGAGGAGGCGACCCACCTGGCGGCCGCCGAACGCGCTGCGGTGTTCCTCTACGACCCCCGGGAGCAGGTGCTGGTACCGCGCGCCCAGGTGGGCCATCACTGGCAGTACTTCGGCGCCATCCGTCTCCAGCCGGGGGAGGACGCCGCCGGCGAGGTCTTCGCCAGCGGCGAGCCGGCCGCCTTTTCCTATTTCGGTCCCGAGGAGTGGAACCTGCGCCCTGAAAACCGCATCCTCCTGCAGCTGTCGCTGCAGCACGCCGCCGAGCGCATGGTGGGGGTGGCGCCCCTGCGCCTCGGGGGCCAGACCATCGGGGTGTTGCTGGTGGCGACCAATACCAAGGACTTCACCGACTGGGATCTTTCGCTCCTGGAACGGCTGGGGGAGCAGGCGGCGCTGGCCATTGGCCGGCAGCAGGACGCCGCCACCCTGCAGGCCGGCGAGGCCAAGTACCGGCGCCTGGCCGACGAGGTGCTGGCCGAGAGCCGTTTGCGCCTGGAGGAGATGCAGCGGGCCCGTGAGCAGGAAAAGCAGTTGCTCCAGGCCCAGCGGCTGCAGGGGCTGGGGCAGTTGGCGACGGGTATCGCCCACCGCTTCAACGACCTGCTCCAGGGCATCCTCTTTAATACCGAGTTGTGCCTCGACCCGGCGCTGATGAGTTCGCACCAGGAGTGCCTCGAGGGGATCCTCGACTGCTCGCTGCGGGGCACGGAACTGGTCCGGCAGTTGATGCTCTTCGAGGGGTACGACCCGGCCGCCGCCCGCAGCCCGGTGGCGCTGGGCCTGTTGGTCGACGAGGTGGTCGGCATCTGCCGCAGCACCTTCGACCGGCGCCTCGTGTTGGCGGCCCACCTGCCGCCGGCCCTGCCCCTGGTACAGGGCGACGCCGCCCGCTTGCGGCAGGTGCTGCTCGAGTTGCTGGTCAATGCCCGCGACGCGGTGGAGGGGGCGGGTACGCCCGACCCGGCTGTCGAGGTGCGGGTGATGGTGGGTGAGGGTGGGGTGGAGGGCATGGCTCCGGGGCCGTGGGTCTGCCTTCAGATCAGCGACAACGGGCCGGGCATCGATCCGGCGGTGCAGGCCCGGATCTACGAACCCTTCTTCACCACCAAGCAGCAGGGCCGCGGCCTGGGGCTGGGCCTGGCGGTCTGCCAGGCCATCCTGCGCGACCACCAGGGGCAGATCGAGTGCACCAGCCCTCCGGGAGTGGGCGCGGTCTTCTCCTGTTATCTGCCGGTCCTCTGAGCCGGCGGCTCAGGGGGCGGCTTTGGCCGGCTTGGCCACCACCGCGAACGCGAGCCGGATTTCGTCCTTGGTCTTCACGCCCAGCAGGGAGGGCAGTTCGACGGCGAAGTCGGTGACCTTGATCGCAAAGCTGCCGGTGGCCGTGGCCTGATCCGGGCCCACGGCAAAGCGGACCGGGCAGACCAGCGGCTTCTCCACCCCGTGGAAGTTCAGGGCGCCGCTCACCGCCCAGATGCCGGTGCTCTGACCCGCCGGCGAAGTCTGCAGGGAATCCAGGCCCACCACCTTCCCCTTGAAAGTCACCTCCCCGTAGATGTAGGACTCCACCGCTTCCGCCATGTGGGAGTCGCGGTTGCTGTTGCCGCTGTCGAAGGACACCACCGGGATACTCACCGCGATCTCGGCGGTTTTGAAATCCGGCCCGATGCTCACCTCGCCGGTGGCCTGGCGGCTGGTGGCGGTCCACGAATGCATGGGGTGTTCCATGGCATAGGTGAAGGTGCTGTTGGTATCGGCGAAGGTGTAGCGGGTCTGGGCCTGGCCGGGAGCTGCCCAACACAAGAACAGAACCAGGCCGGTGCCTGCCAGGGAGCGGGTGCGGGAGGTCCACATAGGGAGTGCCTTGGCTGGGGTGGGGGTCATTTGAAGACGGTGACGACCAGGATGCCGCTGGTGAAGGCGCCAAAGGTGGTGTAGCCGGAGATCTGGTGCCGTCGCCGCACCGACATCGGGTCGCTGCCGCCGGGGGCGATCAGCGGGGTGACGATCATGCCGGCCATATGCAGGGCGGCGAAGTATTTGTGGAAGGTGATGGTGTCCCTGCCGCCGCGCGAGGGGATCAGTTTGGGGGGCGAGGCGAGGGCGAGGGCCGCGGTCGCCGAGTAGAGCCCGATGGTGAAGGGCAGACTGGCCTTGTGCAGGGAGGAGTCCCCGGTGTTGAGGGCGTGCTGCCCGCCGTACACGGTGACCGCCATCGAGATGGCGGTGGCCAATCCCATCATCTGGTGGGTAGAGAGCATCTTGCGGCGGGCATGGGCCATCTGGCGGAAATCGTTGCGCGGGTTTTGCTCGTCGAGCCGGAAAAGATGGGTGGTGCGCATCAGGCCGTGGCGGCCCCAGAAGGCCCTTTCGAGGAGGGACAGCTTCATGGTATCGACCGGTGAGATCGCGCGGTGGGCGGCAGGCACCCCGGCCAGGGAGGGCGCCGGTGCGGGACCGGCGGCAGCGGTTGCCGGCTCGGCGCGGACTGCGGCGGCGCAACACCAGACCAGCGCGAGGGGAAGGACCCATGGCGTTTTCATAAAACCTCGATTGTTCGCAGGGGAAAAAGGCCGGAGCAGCTTGCTCTGGCATGGGCGGGAAAACGGGGTGGAGCGGCTGGACCAATCGTTGTCATGAGGACTTTCGGGCAGGGGTTCAGGTTCCTCCCTGGCCCGGCAAAAGGGACAGGTCTCAGGCCAGGGGGATACGCACCGTGAAGGTGGTGCCGCCGCCCACCTGGCTGTCCACCTCGATGGTAGCCTGGTAGGTTTGCAAAAGCTGGCGGGCGGTGTACAGGCCCAGGCCGGTGCCGGCGGTGCCGTCCACCCCGGACCCCGGCGCTTTGGTGGTGAAAAAGGGCTCGAAGAGATGGGCGCGGGCAGCCTCGGGGATGCCGCAGCCGGTATCGGCCACCTCGACCTCGAGGTGGGTCGGCGTGGCGGCGGTGCGCACCCGCAGGCGCTTCTGTTCCTGGCCGCGCATGGCGTCGACCGCGTTCTGCAGGAGATTGGCAAAGACCTGCGAGAGGTCGGTGTACACGCAGTGGATCGGCGGCAAGGGATCGGCGAGCAGCAGCTCCCGCTTCACCTCGTGTTTGAAGACCAGATCGGCCTGCAGAAAATCCAGTTCGCGCTGCAGCAGGGCGTTGAGGTCCACCGGTTCGGAGATCCGGCTGCGGCGGCCCTTGGCCAGAATGTCCTCGATCATCTGGCTCATCTTGCCGCTGGCCTCGACGATATAGCCGGCCTCGGGGATCTGGGGGTGTTTGAGTTTGAGGATCTCGCCGAAGCCGAGAATCACCGAGAGCGGATTCTTGAGGTTGTGCACGATGCCCGAGGCCGCCACCCCCACTGCGGCCAGCCTTTCGGTCTGGATCAGGTGGCGGTCGAGCTGCCGGCGTTCGGCCTGGGCCTTCTCCAGCCCTTCCAGGGCCTGGTTGAGGGTGCGGGCCAGCACCGCCAGTTCGGCCACCTCCGGTACCGTCACCCGCGCGCCGGGGCGGCGCAGGCTTATGCCATCCACCTCGGCGGCCATGCGCTCGATGGGGTCGCTCACCTGGCGGCGGACCACCCGGCCCAGGTGCCAGGTCGCCCCGACCATCATCAGGCCCAGCAGGCCCAGGCCCACCAGGCCGGCGTAGGCGTAGGCGCTGGCCTGCTGGCTGCGCTCCAACATCTCGGCGTGGACCCGGGCCTCGGTGGCCCGCATCAGGGAGTCGAGCTGGCTGGTCGTTTTTTCGGCTCGGGCCATGGCCAGGCCGTGGCGGCTGGCGAACTCGGGGCCCAGTTTGCCGAGGTGGTCGGTGAGTAATTTCAGATCCGGCCAGATCGCTTTGACCTGCTCGCGGTTGTAGGCGCTGAGCTGGGCGAACCGGGACTCCCCTGGCGGTGTCAATGTCGGATCGAGGCGTCGCAGATGATCCAGTTGGTCCTGGCGCAGGCTGTCCAGCGCCGCGATGCCGCCGTAGCGGTACTCGTGGCAGTGGGCGCAGGCCAGCTCGGCCTTTTCCTGCAGGAAGAGCACGCGCATCTCCATGGCGGTATCGGCCATGGGCCAACTGACCTCCTGGAGGTGTTCCACCGTCTGCAGTTGCCGCCAGATCAAAAAGGCCAGCACGCAGCCCACAGCGATACCCAGCGCCTGGAGGGCGGTGAAGACCACGGTGAGCTGTTTGCTGAGGGTCGATGGTACTCCCATTGCCCGCCTTTTTGCTGGATTTTTCTGCCGGGGGCTTCACTCGGTCTGCCAGCGTACCCACTGCCCCTGCCGGGCCCGCATCAGCACCGGCCCGGCGCGCCGGCCGCCCAGGCTGTTAAAAGAAAGATCGCCTGTCAGACCGGCAAAGGGCAAGTCCGCCAGGGCGTCGCGCAGCCGGGCGCGGTTGAGGCCGGAACGGCGCAGCGCCGCGATCACCAGTTGGGTGGTGTCGTAGGCGAAGAGGGCCACGTAGGAGGGATGCTCGCCCAGGGTCGCCGGCGCGGCGACCGACAGGTCGGCGGGGGCGGCGACGATCAGGGGGCCGAGAGCCCGATCCTGGGCCGCCACCTCGGGCAGGGCCAGCAGCGCCGGCGCCAGGACCGGCAGGGTGCAGCCGGCGGCGCGCAGCCGCACCAGCAGCGGCAGGGCGGTGGCCGGCCGGCCCCAGACCACCAGGGCCTGCGCCCCGCAACTGGCCAGGCGCTCGGCCGCCGGCTCCGGGTCGGCCGGGGCGTATTCGATCTGCAGGGTGAGGGTGAGGCTACAGGCGTGTGCCGCCTCGAGCAGGCGCTCGGCGGCGATGTGGCCGTCGCGGTTGGCCTCGCAGGCCACCCCGATCCGGCGCCATCCCTGGCGGGCGCAGAGGGCCACCAGGCTGTCGGCCTGGGAGCGGTCGTCGGGCAGGCAGCGGAACATCCAGGGCACATTGGCGTAGTCGATGGTGCGGTCGCCGGCCGCCGGGCTGAGCACCGGCACCCAGAGTTTGGCGGCCACCAGTTCGGCGGCGTGGGCGCGCTCCCCGTCCAGGCCGCCGATGATCGCCCACACCTGGTCTTCCTGGGCCAGCCGCACCACCTGACTGGCCACCACGCCCCAGGGCCCGTCGTCGGGCCGGAAGACCACCGCAAAGGGCAGCCCGCCGTACCCGCCCGCAGCATTGGCCTCGGCCACCGCTGCCTGCACGCCCAACTGCAGCTGCCGGCCCGCCGCGCTCTGGGCCGGGCCCAGCAGGCCCAGGCGCACTGCGCTGAGGGTGTCAGGCGCTTCGAGGTTGCGGCCCGGCCCGTTGAAGGCGGCCCCGGCAGCGGAGAATTCCCGATAGGGTTCTGCCCGGGCCAACCCCAGCCCCAGCAGCAGGCAGAGGCCTGGCCAGGCGCGCTTCACCTGCCCGTGGGGTCGAAGATGGCGGCGACCTCGACCTCGACCAGCCAGGTGGGCCGGCAGACCGCAGCCCGGCAGATGGTGTGGGGGATGTCGCGGGGCATACCGCGCTGGTTGTAGATCCGGGTCAGGGTCTCGGCGTCGGCGGCGTTTTTGAGGTAGGTGGTGGCCCGCACCACATCGCCCAGGCTGCCCCCGGCGTTGGCCAGCACCTGCTCGACGTTGCTGAGCATGCGGTGCACCTGCCCCTCGATATCGCCGACGTGCATCACCTCGCCGGTCTCGTCGATGCTGGCCGTTCCCGAGACATAGACCACCCGGCGGTCTTCGCGGGTGACGGCGATGCCGCGCGAGAAGGCCGAGCCGTAGGTGGGGGCCTCGTTCATCGTGCGGGCGCTCAACACCTCGACGCGCGGCGAGCGGGCGGCCCGCAGGGTGTAGAGGTCCATGGACATGTCGCGGCCGGGAGGCCAGACCCCGGCCTCGATGCCGGTGCTGGCCGGCAGGCGCTGCACCCCGTGCCGGGTGAAGAAGGCGCTGCGCACCGTGTTGAGGGCCCCGTAGTCGCGCTCCATATGGGGCAGGTAGATCCAGGTGCGGATGGTGTCGGCGAAACGCAACTCCTCCTGGTTGAGGGCAGCGGCGGCGCGGCCGAAGATGTCGCCGGCCTGGGCAGTGAAGTCGGCGCCTTCGCCGGTGATATTGTGCAGGAAGTAATGGTCGTAATCGCGGTAGGAGACCACCCGGCCGGCCCCGGCGCCCAGTTCGGCGTGCAGGGGGCGCACCACCAGCGGGTCGGCGCCGTTGGCATAGATGATCCGCGCCTGCAGCTCACACAGGACGCCCGGCCGGCAGGGCGGCTGGTTGAGATAGGTGGTGGCCGGTTCGCCCTGGCCGGCGTAGAAGGCGACCCGTTGCAGGCCAAAGCCCTCGAACTGGGCCTCGGCGTCGCTGAAGAACACCTTCTCGGTGATCACGTCGCGGGGGCCGGCCCCCAACTCGCGCAGGAACTCCCCCAGGTGCCGGTAGATCTCGGCGGCCTGCTCGGCGAGGGTGCCGCCGGGGCGGGGGTGGGCGCACACGTAGACCTTGGTGGCGCCCAGACCGACGATCTGGCTAGCCTGGAGCGGGTGTTCGACGCGGCCGAAACGGCGGACGCGCAGCGAGGGGTGCGGCGGCATCGGGAACTCCTCTTTTAGAAACGCGCCTTCACTTCGGGCAGGCCAAAGGCGAAGCGCCCCTGGCGCACCGTGGCCATGGTCACCGGGCCCCGGTCCGAATACGCATCGTCCATCTCGATCAGCCCGGTAACCCCCTGGTAACTCTTGGTCTCGGCCAGGGCGTCGCGGATGCGGTAGCGGTTCAGGCCGGCCTTGCGGATGGCCTCGATCACCATCCAGGTGCCGTCGTAGGCGTGGGCGGCGTACACCCCCGGGTCGGCGCCGGTGCGCTGGTGGTACGCGGCGGCAAAGTGCTTGAGCGCCGGGGAATCGGCGTCGGGGTTGTAGGGAGAGGTGGCGATCACCCCTTCGGCGGCCGGGCCGGCCAGTTGCAGGAAGCGGGGATTGACCACCCGGTCACAGGCGAGGAGGGGCATCTTGAGCCCGGCCTCCCGGATACGCTTGACCAGTTCCCCGGCGGCCTCGGCATCGGCCCACAGCACCACTGCGTCCGGTTTTACCTTCTTCAGACGCTCCAACTGCACCTTGAATTCGGGGTTCACCTGGTCGTAGTTGGTCTCGTAGTTGATCTCGATGGGGGTGGGCCGCCCCAGGCGCACCGCCGCCGAGCGGAACTCGCTCACTCCGAAGCGGCCGTAGCGGTTGTTGGCTCTCAGGATCGCCACCTTCTGGTAGTTCATTTCCTTGAAGGCGTAGTAGGCGATGGTGTAGGTCATCTGGCGGTCGTCGGCGATGTCGCGAAAGATCCAGGGGATGCGGGTTTCCACCAGGGTGGGATCGGTGTCGGCCACATTCATCACCGGGATCTCGGTCTTGAGGGCCACCCGGATGGCGATGTGGGTGTTGGCCCCGTCCACGGTGCCGATCACTGCCCAGGCGCTGTCCTGGTAGGTGAAGCGGGCGATCTCGTTGGCCGAGGCGCCCCACAGGCCGGTGTCGTTGTGCACCACCAGCGCGAAGGGTTTGCCCTGATAGCCGCCCTGGGCGTTGGCCTCGTCGATGGCGATCTGGATGCCGTCCAACATGGGCCGGCCGATATAGGTCTCGTACGAACGCTCCAGAGGGGCCAGCACCCCGATCTTCACGCTGTCCACCTGCGGCTCGGCCTGGTCGCGGCCCGGCCCGGTGAAAGCCAGGGGTTCGAGGAAGAACTGTTTATAGGGTTGCTGCACGAAGTTGTGGTACGGCCGCAGATCCTCGGGGGTGTTGCCGTAACCTTTGAGGCTGTCGGCCTCCTCGGCGGCCAGGGCGCCGGCCAGCAGCAGACACAGGATTGAAAGCAGATTTCCAGTTCTCATCGTGAATTCCTCCTAGGCGCCGGGGAGCGACCCATTCCGGGCGTTCCCAAGGCGTAATATTCGCTGCCCTCCCCCAAAGCTCTTCCCCCGCAACGCCATCTATATGGCGTTGCGCCTAACGGGCGCCGAGGGTGGGGCTCTCGACGGAGCCGTGGCTCAAACCCCCGGAGGTGGCCACCCAGACCTCGTCGCCCTGAAAGTCCACGTGCCAGACGAAGTTGTTGGCCAGGCCTCGGGCCAGCGGCACCTTTTCGAGCAACTCGCCCTCGCGGTACACGCGGGCCTCCCAGGGGCCGGCGGCGTCGGCAGGGCCGTTGGCCGGCGCATAGGTGACCCAGCGGTTGGTGTCGCGGTGCACGGCGCTGAGGCCCTTGTCGGTGCAGGCCCAGCCCACCTTGCCCAGGGCGTGCACGGAGTTGACGAAGTTGCTGGCCAGGCCGCTGTCGTGGTCCATGTACCCGCGCCAGTGCTGGCCGTCGTAATTGCACATGCCAAAGTAGGTGGACATCCAGGCCACCCCGTCGCGGTAGCTGACCGAGGTGGTGATGTTGTGGATGATGCCGTCGTCGCGGAAGAGGTCTACCTCCATCTCGCCGTCCGGGTCGCGGTAGACCTGCCACTTGGCGGTGGCTACGTCGTACTCGAGGGCCCCGCCGCCCCACAGGGCCGCCCAGACCTTGCCCTCATTGTAGTCCACGGCATAGCCCCAGGGCTCGTGCTGCGGCGAGTTGTCGGGGGTGAAGACCTCCCAGCGATCCTCGCGGACAATGTAGCGGCCCTCGCCGGTGGTGGTGGCCACCCAGACGTTCTGGTTCTCGACGGTCACCCCGAAGACCACGTCGTTGGGCAGGCCGCTGTTGAACTGGTTGAAGGTGCGGAATTGCCCGGCCGAGTACTGGCTCAGGCCACCCATGGTGCCGGCCCACACGTCGCGGGTGACCGGGTCCACGGCCAGGGAGATGACCGCGTCGTAGGCCAGGCCCTCGGTCTTGGTGAAGACCTTCCAGGCGCCGCCTTCGTACAGGGCCAGGCCGCGGTCGGTGCCCACCCACACCCGGTCCTGGTCCACGGCCACACAGAAGACCTTGTCCGAGGGCAGACCCTCCTTGAGGCCAAAGGACTCCCAGCGGGTGTAGACCCGGGGCAACTCGTCCTCGGCGAAAAGGGCGGTGGCGCACAGGAGTGCGGCGATCCAGGTGAGGTGTCTCATAGCCATTCCTCCGGGTCTATTGGTCCTGCTTCGGTTCCAGATGGGAGATCTTGGGATAGAAGGTGGCAAAGGAGAAGGGTTTGGCGCCCACCACCGCGTGGGACTCCTTGGGGCGGTGGCAGTTCTCGGCGCAGAAGGTTTCCGCCGGCCGGCGCAGGTCGATCTTGGGGTCGCGCACATGGTCGGCGCCAGGGCCGTGGCATTTCTCGCAAGACACCCCCTCGCGGATGCGGAAGCCAGGGTCGCGGTACGCGGCCGGGGCGTCGACCCCGGTGCCGTGGCAGCCCAGGCAGACCGCGCTCTTCTCGGGCGAGGAGGCCTTGATGCCGTGGCGGGGGGCGATGAGGGTGCGGGCCATACGGGTGTGCAGCCACACCGAGGTGCGGGCGTGTTTGCTGCCCAGCCATTTGACGTACGCCGCCTCATGGCAGGGCCGGCAGGCTTCGGGGCCCACGTACACCGACGGAGGGACAACCGTGGCCGCCAGTTCCTCGATGCCCAGTTCGGCGGGCTCTAGCTGGTCCTCGTAGAGCTGGGCGCCGGCGGGTGCGGCCAGGAGCAGGGCGAGCAGGATGAGATATCGCATCAGTAGGTCTTGATGTATTCGATGAGGGCGTTGAGCTGTTCCTTGTTCATGTCATTGGTCACCCCGTGGGTGTCGTCGGGGTTGTAGAGGGTCCAGATCTCCTCCAGGCTGTAACAGCGGCCGTCGTGCATGTACGGCGCCCGTTCGTAGGTATTGACCAAGTGTGGGGTGTCGAAATTGCCGTCGAGATCGTGGTAGTTCTGCGAGCCGATATTGTGGAGTTGGTGGTCGGTGCCGTACGGGTGTGGATGGCAGGAGACGCACCGGTTGCCCAGAGGAATATAGCGGCCCTGGTTGTCATAGGCACGCTCGAAGAGTTTTTTGCCCAGCTGCTGGACCCTGTTGAGTTGCCCATCGGCCGCCAGGTAGCGGTTGGGGCGCTTGGGAATGGACTCGATGAAACGGGAGACGAGTTTGCGGTCCTGGAGCTCGAAACCGTGGGTGCGGAAGAAGAGCTGGGCGGCGCGCGGCCCGTCCTGGCGCTCGATGGTGGGGTTCTTGCCCCGCCACTTGAAGGGGCCGGTGGGGCCCACCTGGCGCATGGTCATGTTGTCGACCAGGTTGTGGCCCATGCCGCCGTCGGCGGCGATGTCGTAGTTGAGGCCGTCGACGCTGTACTCGGGGTGGCAGGTGGCGCAGCTGAGCTGTTTCTGGAAGCTGATGCTGGCGTAGTTGAAGAGTTGGGCGCCCCGCCGCAGCGGGGTGACCGTTCCCGGTCCGCCCAGATCGATGGTAGCGGCCACCACCCGCTTGCGGGTATCGATCACCGCCACCTGGTCGTCGAGGCGCAGGGCCGCGTAGAGCCAGCGGCCGTCGGGAGAGCTAGCCAGACCCTTGGGATTGGCCCCGGTGGGGATGCGGGCCGCCACGTATTCGCTGCTCAGGCCCAGGTGGCGGGCGTACTGGCGCAGTTGCTCGTCGCTGGCCCCGATGCGTCCGTCCTCGGCCTGCAGCACCCTGAGGGCGGCGTTCAGGTCCACCACCGTCAGCATGTCGACGCCACTGGAGGAGAGGTAGAGCCAGCGGCCGTCGGGGGAGACGGCTACCCCGTACGGGTCGGCAAAGTAGAGATTGGGCTCGTCGATGAGCAGCAGGGCGCTGCGGCCGCCTGGCCGCGTCTCGCTGAGGGCAAAACCGAAGGTGACCATCCAGCCCTGGTACACCTGGGTCTCGGGCAGTAGGTTCTTGGGCAGTTCCACTGCGGTGAGGGCGTAGCGGCCATCCGGGGTGAGGGTGATGCCCTGGCCGATCACGGTGCCGGGCAGGGGGCGGCGTTCGCGCACCCGTTGGCCGGCCACGTCCACCACCGTCATTTCGAGCACCGGTTGGGTGCGGAAGGGCACCGGGTTGGAGTACTGGCTGGAGGTAAAGAGGGTGGTCCCGTCCGGGCTGAGGGCCAGGCCGAAGGGCCCGCGGCCCAGGCCCAGGCGTCGCACCTCGCGCCCCAGCGCCAGCTCGATCACCGAAAGATCGTGGGTACCCAGATTGGCCACCATCAGGAATTTGCCATCGGGGCTCAGCGCCAGCCCGTGGGGATCGTCACCCACCTTGAGGCGGGCCTGTACCTGCAGGGATTTCAGGTCCACCACCGCCACGTCGTTGCTGCGCCGGCAGCTCACATAGAGGGTCTGCTCGTCGGCGCTGAGGACCAGGCCAAAGGGTTCGCCGCCCACCGCAACCCGGCCCCCCACCTGCCGCTGGCGGGTATCGACCACCGCCACCTCGCCGCTCTGCTCGCAGGCCACAAAGAGCCGGCGGCC
The DNA here is from genome assembly GCA_020852055.1 of Candidatus Latescibacterota bacterium. GTDB lineage: Bacteria > Latescibacterota > UBA2968 > UBA8231 > UBA8231 > SICG01. The sequence continues at coordinate 7,840 of JADZBP010000237.1, read as the reverse complement.
GTCTTTGGACAGCAGCAACTGGACGGGGGATTGGTAGAGGGAATCGGCCGGTTCGGGGACCGGCGGCGCCCAGGCCCAGGCCGCAGGGACCGGACCGGGTTCGGCCGCCCGGCAGGGGGCCAACAGGCCCAGCACCAGGCCGCCCAGGGCGAAGAGACGCGCCGCGGAAATCATCGGTTCACCTCCCCTCGCCCTTGAGGGTGACCGGTAGGGCGCGGATCAGGGCCTGGGTGGCGCGGTTCTCCGGCGCCAGTTCCTTGTTCTCGTGGCAGCCCACACAGCCGCGCTGGTCGCCCGAACGCACCCAGGTCCAGGCGCGCATGGTCTGCACCACCTGCCCCCCGGCGTCGAGGGTTTCCATATAAAAGGGCACGTCGCCGGCCACGTTGACGTAGAAGGAGCCGTCGGGCTCCACCGGTGCTTCACCCAGCAGGCGGGTGCGGACATAGGCCGGAGGCCAGCCACCCGGCGGGCGGGCGGGCGCTTCGCCAGGCAGGAGTGGCACCCCTTCCACCAGCCGCACCCGCGTCACCCGTCCGGCCTCGGCGCGGTCGGGACGGTCGGAATCGTAAACATTGAGGCACTGCAATTGTCCCAGGCCCTTCAGTTCGCCCACGTCCAGCACCGAGGCGAACTCGACCATGGGGATGCGGCCCACCGGCTCGGGCCGGGGTGCCAGGACCTGGGCGTCGTACTCATCCCAGGCCGGGTCATCCAGCACCTTGGGCCCGAGCCGGCTCTTGGTGGGCGCAAAACGGTAGATCCCCCAGGTCTTGCCCGCCGGGCGATGGGCCACCAGCAGGCCGCCATCGGGGGCGGGCTGCGGGCTGCGGTATTCCTCACCCGGCCGGCTGAGCGCCTGGTGGGTGGCAAGGGGTCGCCGCAGGTCCACCCGTGCCAGTTGCCCGCCCTGGTGGGCATCGGGACGGTGGTGCTCGACGAAGACCACCGTGCGGTCGGGCAGTTCGCAGGCCTCGCTCTGGGACAGGTCGCCGTCGTGGGTGCCGTAGAAGGCGTTGAGGTCCTCGCCGGCCCAGCTGATGCTCATCAGGGCCAGCCCCTCGCGCTGCCACGCGGAGAAGAGCACCCGGCCATCGGCCAAGATGGTAGGTGCGGCGTCGCCGCCCAGGCCGTAGGTGGCCCGCCAGGTGACGATGCCGCGCCCGGGCACCGGCTCCATGCTCTGGGCGTAGAGGGAACGCAGCGGACCACGGCCTTCTTCGTCGAGCACCCCCGGAGCGGTGCTGGTGAAGCAGAACCAGCGCACCTTCTGTTCAAAGACCGGCGCATCCACCGCGGCTTGGGCCAGGTAGATGGGCTCGCGGCATTCGCCTAGGCCGGAGGTGAGTTGCCGTTTCCCGCCCCCATCGGCCCCCATCTCCCAGATCTGCCAGGCATCTCCGGCCCTTTGCCTGCCGGCGAAGAGCACCCGCTGGCCGTCGAAGGCCACACAGGGGTCGGCGGCGGCGGCGAATTCGGCGGTCAGCACCTGCACCCGGCCATCGGGGTCCAGGCGCACGATGCGGCTGTCCCCGGCCTGCGGGGCCTGCTGCACCAGCACCAGGGCCGGCTTGGGGGCCGCGGCCCCGAGGGGCAGGCACCACAGCAGCAGGACAGCGACGCGGGCGCTCATGGGGCCGGCTCCTCGACCGCCAGCACCTGGTCGGCGGGCCGGTCGCGCAACTCCTGGACCTTGCCGCTGGGCCAGCGGATGCGCAACAGGTCGACCTGCTTGTATGGTCCCAGGCCAAAGTGCAGGCGGGGTTCGTTCTGCGACAGATAACCGCTGGCGCCGTTGCGCTCGGCCGTCTGCACCAGGTCGCCGGCGTGTACCTCCACCCGGGCGCCCAGGCCGTCGCGGTTGCTCTGCTGGCCTCGGAGGGCCACCAGCAGCCAGTGGTTTCCGGGGGTGCCCTCGTTGCGCAGCAGCACTGAGGGCTGGTCGATATGGAGCACGAAGAGGTCGAGGTCGCCGTCGTTGTCGTAGTCGGCCGCCGCCCCGCCCCGGGCCACGTAGCGCTGGGCGAAGTAGGGACCGGCCGCCCGGCCGGCATCCTGAAAGCGGCGGCCGCCGCGCGGGTCGGGCACGTTGGCCAGGTAGAGGGGCTGCTGGGTGTCCTCGAGGCGGTGGGCGTCGCCGTTGGCGATGAAGAGATCCAGGTCGCCGTCGTTGTCGCCGTCGAGAAAGTCGCCGTGCCAGCCCACGTACTGGCCGCTCACCTCGGCGATGCCCAGGTCGGCGGTGCGATCCTGGAAATAACCCTGGCCTTCGTACAGATACAGATTGTTGAAGCCCATGTCCGGCACAAAAAGGTCGAGGTCCCCGTCGCGGTCGAAGTCCCCGAAATCGCCCCCCATCGAGGAGCTGGCGTCGCCGTTGGTGGAGAAGGCCACCCCGGCGCTGAGGGCCACGTCGCGGAAGGTGCCATTGCCCTCGTTGCGGTAGAGGTAGTGTTCCATGGCGTCGTTGGCCACGAAGAGATCCTGGTCCCCGTCGTTGTCGTAGTCGCCGGCCACCACCCCCATCGCGCGGCCGGGCTGGTCCACCCCGGCGGCCTTGGCCACCTCGGCGAAGGTGCCGTCGCCATTGTTGCGGTAGAGCCGGTCGGGCTGGCCCGGATAGGCCAGGGGGCCGGGGAAATCGTCGGCCGCGTAGAAGAGCCGGTACTGGGGGTCGAAGTCGAGGTAGTTGCCCACGTACAGGTCGAGGTCGCCGTCGCGGTCATAGTCGAAGAAGGTGGTGCCCACCCCCCACAGGCTGTCGCCCACCCCGGCCTGCTTGGTGATGTCGGCAAAGGCGCCCTTGCCGTTGTTCCGGTACAGGGTGTTGGGGCCGTAGTTGGTGACGTAGAGGTCCTGGTCGCCGTCGTTGTCGTAGTCGCCCGCCGCGCAGCCCATGCCGTACCCCGGATCGGCGGCGCCGGCCTGAGCCGTGACGTCGGCGAAGGTGCCGTCGCCCTGGTTGCGGAAGAGGTGGTCGGTTAACATCGGCGGGGCGCCGGAGGCAGGGGGCTCGCTGATGCCCGGCAGGTAGCAGCCGTTGACCGCGTAGAGATCCATGAAGCCGTCCCCGTCGTAGTCGAAGAAGAGACAACCCGAGCCAGTGGCCTCGAGGATGGAACTGAGGTGCTGGTCGCCGAAGCTGTGGGTGAACTGGATGCCGGCCCCGGCGGTCACGTCGCGGTACTGCGGTTGTGCGGCCGCAGCCAGAGGCAGCAACAGAATGCCAAGCCAGAGGGGAAGGTGCCGCTTCATCGAGGATCGCCGCTCCGCTAGAAAGGTGGGAAACACCTGCGTCCCATTTTTAGCACAAAGCGTACCACCTAGATCCGCCACCACCCATAGCGGGGGCATGGTGCGCCGCATCAGACGCCGGGTCAATTTGGCTCAACAGGGCCGTCCCACTGAGACGGGGCCGCCGCGATCCTCCGCGAAAAAAAAGGGCCGGCTGGCGGTCTGCCAGTCGGCCCATGGGTCACACTTCAGAGCAGCGGGCTAGGCGGTCTTGGTCGTCGAATGGTCCAGGTGTGCCTCTGCATCTGGCCAGGGTGGGAGGACCTTGATCAGCACGAAGAGAATGAAGAAGGGCAGTGCCAGGAGGAAGCCAGACATCAACACCCCTTCGAGCCCCAGGAGTTGCATCTTGTATACGGTCAGGCCGCGCAGGCTCTTGGAGAAGAGCTGGCCGCCCACCACCACGTTCCAGCGGGTGCTGAAGATGCCCAACTCGACGAGCAGCACCACGATAAAATATACCATGCGCCGCAGTTCGGGTGGGATCGCGATGATGCCGCGCTGGCGGAAGATCGGGCAGAAGAGAAAGAGCGCGATCAGGGGAATGAGCGTCCCCAGGCTCAGCTGCATGATGATCAGGCTGATGAAGAGCTTGCTGGAGATCATCTGTCCGAGGATGTGGATCGATTCCTCGGAAGTATACAAGCGGTGGATGAAGTCGAGGATTTCGAGGGAAAAGTCGATGACCAGGGCGAAGAACAGGAAAGAGGTCAACTTGTCGAGGCAGACCATGTCGATCTCTTTCCACCGCAGCAGGCAGGTCACCATGTAGATCAGGGTCATCAGCGCGATGCCCGAGACGATGGCCGAGAAGAGGAACACCACCGGGATCAGCACGCTGCTCCACCAGGGGTTGGCCTTGATCGAGCCAAAGATGAAACCCACGTAGCCGTGCAGCAGAAAGGCCGAGGGAATGCCGATGATGGTGATCACCTTGCCGGCCCGGTGGTCGAAGCGCACCGACTTCTCGGTCAGTTCGTTCGCCCCCAGGGTCAACACCCGGTGGAGGACGCGGCGCCAGCCCTTTTCGCTCTGCGCCCAGATGACCATGTCCTTGCGGTAATCGAACCAAATCTCCAGCACCAGCACCACCAGCAGGTACCAGGCGTAGACGAAGCCGAACATCGCCATGGCCGAGGACAGGTGCGGGGTCATCATGATCTCGTAAAAGCGTTCCGGGTGCCCCAGGTGGGCCAGCAGGGGCATGGGCGCGACGATCATGAAAGCAAGGGCGGTCAGCAGCGCCAGCCGGTAGGTGGGCTGCACCTCCTTGACATTGAAAACCCGCTCCAGCGAGGCGAGGATGAAGGCCCCGGCCACCAGTCCGGTCAGGTAGGGATAGACCACCACCAGGATGCCCCAGTGGAGTTCCGCCTCGTTGGGGTAGATGTAGCCAGTGACCTGCTTGAGCGCCAGGGCTAGATGGGCACTGAGTTCCTCCACGGCTAGTTGACCTCCCCGTCCAGATTGGCGTAGAAGACGTTGGGCTCGGTGTTGAGATGCGCCTTGAGGGTCTGGATCTTGTTGAAACGGGTGAAGCGAGTCAGCGGGCTGCTGCGTTCACCCACCTCGCCGAAGATACGGGCACTGGTGGGGCAGACCTCGACACAGGCGGGCTGCAGCTTCTTGACCAGCCGGTGGTAGCAGAAGGTGCATTTCTCGGCAGTGCCGGTGCGTGGATCGAGGAAACGCGCCCCGTAGGGGCAGGCCTGGATGCAGTAGCGGCAGCCGACGCAGTAGTCCTTGTCCACCAACACCACGCCTTCTTTGGTGGAATAGGTGGCCCCCACCGGACAGACCTGCACGCAGGGGGCATTGGTGCAGTGGTTGCAGAGCTTGGGCACAAAGAAACTGCGCACCTCCCCGGGTACTTCTCCCTCGGCGGGGAAACCGTCGATGCCGCCATTGGGGCTCTCCACGGATACTTCGCCATCGTTCCGGATGGAGTACCGCTCGATCCAGGTGCGGAAGAAGAAGGGTTCGCGCGGCACGTCGTTCTCGGTCTTGCAGGCGTCGGCGCAGCGCCCGCAGCCGATGCATTTATCCACGTCCACACCCATGCCGTAATGGTGCGTGGTGCCTTCGCCTTCCTCGGCGGCCTCGGCGGCGCTCTCCAGCGCGATGACCCCCATCAGCACCTTGCCGGCCAGGGAGAATTTCTCGAAGAATTTGCGCCGGTCGAGCGGCTGGGCAGCCTCTACTTCGGAGGCCACCTGTGCGGGGAGGTCGTCCTGCTCGTGTGCCATCACTTGGCCTCCGGATTGTGGGGGTAATGGCACTGCCAGCACAACTGGCCGTTGCCGTGGCTGCCCAGGCTGATGCGTGGGATGGCTTTGGTGGTTTCCGGTGGCTGTTCTGCGTCCTTGCCGTGGCATTGGCCGCACAGCTCGCGACCGCTCGGTTTGCCGGCGAGCACCAGGCGCGGATTGACCTTGTGCTCATCGGGTGTTTCATGGCAGCGGATGCAGGCCAGTGGCGCATGGGCTGAGATGCCTTTGGTCCGGGCAACCTGGCCATGACAGGCGCTGCACTGTTCGGGCACGTTGGGCGTCACTGGTTGGTGCGGTTTGTGGCAGGTAAAGCAGGCTTTGCCGGGGTTGTGGGTCTGCGGATCGATCTGCGGAAAACCAGTGGGTCGAGAGGGGTTGTAGCCGTGGCACAGCGGGCATTTGCTGCGGTCGCGGGGCGCCGGGGGCACGCCGCTGTCCGGGTCTTCGGCGTGTTTGGCGGCCGCGCCGTGACACACCTCGCAAGCGACGGTGGCGTGGCGCGAAGCAGCCTTCTCGGCCACCACATCGTCGTGGCACTCGTTGCAGGCCCGCGCTCCGGCGTAGTGGATAGGCAGGTTGGCCACCGAGTCGATGGACGCCGCCCGATAGTGCCCCAGGGTGCCGAAGGTCGGGGGAACCAGGAAGTGGCGGGCGGTCAAAAAGCCAATGACGATGAGCGCAAAGACCAACACCAGACGCTTGAGCTGTTGCGGCATAATGGCCTCCAGCAGATTGGGCCGGTGAACACCTATTCAAAAGCAGGCAGATGTTCCTATTGCACAAACCGTGCCAGAACCGGATGAGGGCAAAATGCGCCTATTTCCCCGCAGTGGGGCGTCTTTCGCACGCTGGTTGGGACGTGCTCGACCCGACCTCTGGGACCGCTGCGCCTCTATCCCCGGATAACAAATAGAAAGGGGCTGCACCATTTCGGTGCAGCCCCTTGTTTTCTTGTGGCGTTCTGCGGGAGTGCTTACTCGGCGTCGGCCTTGCCCTTGTTGGGATTGGTGTGGTCGATCTTCTTCTTCATCTCCGCAAAGTTGAATTCCTTGTGGCTGGGGCTCTCCGGATTGTGGCAGGTCTTGCAGAGTTTCTCGTCGGGGACGATCAGACCGGCGGCGACGGCGGCGGCTTTGTCTTTCATCACCTTGCGGGCCTTGTACTGGCTGCCCGGACCGTGGCAGGTCTCGCACTGCACGCCATCCTCAGCGACGAAGCCCTTCTCACCTTCGACGGTGGGCTTGGCGATCTGGGCGGCGGTCGCAGCGGTGACGTGGCATTTGAGGCACTTCTGGTCCTTCTGCGGATCGGCGATACCCTTGGCCGCAGCGATCTTCTTGGCCTCGGGGGTGGCCAGGGTGGCAAAGGCCTTGGAGTGTTTGCTCTCCTGCCATTTGCCGAGCTGGTTGCCGGTGGTCTCGCGTTTGTGGCACTTGCCGCAGGCTTCGGCGCCTACATACTGGGCCTGGGCAAAGACCTGGCTCTGCAGAGCCAAAACGCCTACCACCCCTGCGGTGATAGCCAATTTGTTCGCGAATTTCATGGTTTTCCTCCTGCGGTTAAAATGGTCTGAATTACGGACGGCGTTGACGCTTGTCAATGTCGCGAATTCTGACGAAAAGCGCGAGTCCCAGGCCGATAATCACCACCAGAGACAGCGCCAGGCCCTTGCGGCGGAACTCCAGTTCGTCCAGCGCGGCCAGTGCCTTTTGCGACGCCTTATTGGCCAGGTCGGTTCCAACCATGCGGACCTCTTCGACCCTTGTCGGGTTGAAGCTGTGCAGGGTCGACCGGGCCTTGGTGATGCTGCCGGCGGCTTCGTGCAGGTCGAAGACGGCGTCTCCCACCTCCATGCCGGCCCGTTCGGCGCGCTGCACCAGGGCCTCGGCGGCGCGGTACTGGCTGTTCAGGGTGTCCAGTGAGGCGCGGATGGCACCGGCGCCGGCAAACCCCTTGGGCCGCTGGTTCTGGTCGTGGCACCTGAGGCAGACTGCCGGAGGTTCCTGGCCCACCATCTCGTCGCTGGGCGGGTGGATATCGTGATTGCTGTGGCAGGTTATGCAGGCGGCGATGCCCAGCTTTTCGTAGGCTGCCTTGTGCGGGCTCTGGTTGACCAGTTCGTTGTTGATCGGGTGGCACTGCCCGCAGACATTGGTCAGGGAACTGACCCCGGGCGGGGTGGCGCCGTGGTTGCCGTGGCAGTCGTTGCAGGCCGGGGCCCCCAGGTCGCCTTTTTCGAGGAGTGGCCGACCGTGCACGCTCTTGCTGTATTTCTC
>JADZBP010000236.1 GCA_020852055.1 Candidatus Latescibacterota bacterium | reverse complement strand
TTACGATCTTCTTCGGTACGATAACGAAGCGTTTCACCGCCGCGGCGTCCGGTATATGACGCCGAATATTCTCGAGCGCCATCACCCTCTCTCGCAGGTCGTCGGCGCTGATCTCGGCCGGCACCTCGATGGTCCCGCGGGTCTTGCCGTTGATCTGAATGGGCAGGCTGAGCGTGGCCTCCACCAGTTGCCCCTCATCGGCGATGGGCCAGGCAGACTGCGAGATCTCTCCCCTACCAAAGCCCCACAACACCCACAGCTCCTCGGCGATATGCGGCGCAAAAGGCGCTAAGAGCAACAGAAATTGTCTGGCCACCGCCTCGGGGATCACCGCGAGTTTCACCAACTCGTTGTTCATCTCGATGAGGGCCGCGATTGCGGTATTGAAGCGCAAACCCTCCAGGTCGTCGGTGACCCGTTTGATCGTGCGATGCACCAGTCTGGCCAAGTCGAGGCTGGCCTCCCCTCCCCGGTTGGCCTCTCGTTCCTGCGTGACCAAGGCCCGCCACACCCGCTGCAGGAAACGCTGCATGCCGCGGATGCCTTCCATGCTCCACGGAGTGCTCAGGTCCAGCGGCCCCATGTACATCTCGTAAAGACGAAGGGTATCGACACCGTACTCTCCGCCCACCTCCTCCGGGGGCAGGCCGTTTTTGTAGCGCTTGCCCATCTTGCCGGCGAAACGTTCGAGTTTCTTGTCGGTCCCGGCCTGGTACGGCACGCCATCGCGGATCTCGACCTCGCGGATATCTACATAGGTTCCGCGTTCGTCCGCAAAGGCATCGGCGGTGATCAAGCCCTGGTTGAAGAGGCGTTTGAAAGGCTCGGGCGTCGAGACGTGCCCCAGGTCGAAGAGAACCTTGTGCCAGAAACGCGCATAGAGCAGATGCAGCACTGCGTGCTCGGCCCCGCCTACGTACAGATCGACGGGCATGAAGTACTGCTCCTTCTCGCGGTTGCAGAACGCGGAAGGATTGGTGGGGTCGATGAAACGCAGATAATACCAGCAGGAGCCGGCCCACTGCGGCATGGTGTTTAATTCCCGGCGGCAGGGCACGCCGTCGATCGCTACCTGGTGCCAATCCTCCGGGGCCCGACTGAGCGGCGTGGCTACCGGGCTGTCCGGCGAACTGGAGGTCAGGGGCCTGAAGTCCTCCATCTCGGGCAGCACCACCGGGATCGGCACTTCGGTGCTGTACCCGTCCGGGTGGGTTGCCAGCGGAAAGGGTTCGCCCCAGTACCGTTGGCGCGAGAAGATCCAGTCGCGCAGTTTGTAACTCACCGCGGCGCGACCTAGGCCGGCGCCCTCCAGGGCGGCACAGATGTGCGCCTTGGCCCGGGCCGTGCCCATGCCGGTGATGGCGAAGGGGTTTTCCCCCGTGGTCGGCGAATTGATCGCCGTGCCCTCGCCAGTGAAACACGCCTCCTCGCTGCCTGGCGGCGGTGCAACCACCTGAACCACCGCGATGCCGTAGGTCTGGGCAAAGGCGAAGTCGCGGTCATCGTGTGCGGGCACCGCCATGATGGCCCCGGTGCCGTAGTCCATGCTGACATAGTCGGCGGCGAAGACCGGGATCTGCTCTGCGTTGACCGGGTTGGTCGCGTACAACCCCGTGAACACCCCGGTCTTTTCCTTTTCCTGATCGCGACCCGCCTCGGCCTTGGCGGCAGCCTGCCGTGTGTACGCCTCGATCGCGGCGCGGGGCGCCGCGAAACCCATGGTCCAGCGCGGGTCGGTGCCCTCCGGCCAGGCCTCTGGGATCAGGGCCGAAAGCAGCGGGTGCCCGGGGGCCACCACCATGAAGGTGGCCCCGAACAGGGTATCCGGCCTGGTGGTGAATACCAGCAGTTTAGCCCCGGCCTCCCCCACCGAGAACTCGATCTCCGCCCCTTCGCTGCGGCCAATCCAGTTCCGCTGCATGAGCTTCACCGATTCGGGCCATTCCAGGCCAATGGTGCCCCCACGCCCCTGCGGCAGTTGCGGGTCGTCGAGGTCGGCCAGGAGCCGGTCTCCGTACGCGGTGATACGCATGATCCACTGCTTCAGCGGCCGCTTGTACACCGGGTAATCGCCGCGCTCGCTCTTGCCCTCGTTGGTGACCTCCTCGTTGGCCAACACCGTACCCAGCATCGGGCACCAGTTGACCGTCACCTCGCGCTGGTACACCAGCCGGTAGTTGTTGAGCACCGCCTCCTGCGCGGCGCGGCTGAGCTTCCCCCAGCTCTGGCTCTCCTGGACACCGAGGGATTCCACATCACCCTTGGTGAAGGTGCGGGAGCCGGATGCAAACTCGCCGACCAGCTCGGTGATCGCCCGCGCCCTGCCGTGAATGATGCGACCGGCCGCGTCCTGCCACTGGCAGTGGGGGTCATACCAGCTGTTGAAAAGCTGCAGGAAGATCCACTGGGTCCACTGGTAATAGTCCTCGCGCGAGGTGGCCAGCTCCCGGCCCCAATCGTACCCCAGCCCGAGGAACTGCAGTTGTTCGCGGATGACGCGGATATTGTCCTCGGTGAACACCGCTGGATGGATGTTGTTTTCCACCGCATACTGCTCGGCCGGCAGACCGAAACTGTCAAAACCCATCGGGTGGAGCACGTTCTTGCCGCGCATGCGCTGGAAACGGCTGTAGATATCGGTGGCGATATACCCTTTTGGGTGGCCGAGGTGTAAACCCGAACCGCTGGTGTAGGGGAACATGTCCAGCACATAACACTTGGGTTTTGCCGGATCGAAACCCTTTTCCCCCGGTCCCGGGGTACGGAAGGTGTGATGCTCCACCCAGTACTGGCGCCAGTGCGCCTCGATCTCGCGAAAGTTATAGAAACCCTTGTTGTTCATCGTCTTTCCTCAGGGATACAGGTGCTGCATGGTGCGCGGAAAAGGAATGGTCTCCCGCACGTGGTGCAGGCCGCAAAGCCAGGCCACCACGCGCTCGATACCCATGCCGAAACCGGCATGAGGTACCGACCCGTACCGGCGCAGATCAAGATACCAGGCAAAGGCTTCGCGCGGCAGGCCGTGGGCGTCGATCTTCTGCTCCAGCACCTCCAGTTGATCCTCGCGTTGGCCTCCGCCCACGATCTCGCCGTACCCCTCTGGCGCCAGCATGTCGACGCAGAGCGCCAGCCGGCTGTCCTGCGGGTCCCCTTTCATATAGAAGGCTTTCACCGCCGCGGGATAACGATGCACCAGGACGGGCGCGTCATATCCTGCCGAAAGCAGGGTTTCGTCGTCCCCGCCCAGATCCTGCCCCCACTCGATGTCGCTGCCTTTTTCGCGCAGCAAGCCAACCGCCTCGTCGTAGGAAATGCGCGGAAAGGGTACCGCGACTTTCTGGAGCGGAGTCAGGTCCCGCTCCAGCACCGCCAGTTCGGCCTGGCAGCGCTCCAGTATTCTCCGAACGATGTAGAACACCAGCCCCTCGGCAACGTCCATGTCCTCCGCCAGTTCGCAGAAGGCCATCTCCGGTTCGATCATCCAGAACTCGGTGAGGTGGCGCCGTGTCTTCGATTTCTCGGCCCTGAAGGTGGGGCCCAGGCAATAGGCCTTGCCAAAGGCCATGGCCGCCGCCTCCATATAGAGCTGGCCGCTCTGGGTCAGATAGGCTTTCTGATCGAAGTAGTCGGTCTCGAACAGGTTGGTGGTGCCCTCGCAGGCGGCCGGGGTGAAGATGGGCGCGTCCACCGGCGTGAACCCGCCCTGCTCCATGAAGTCGCGGCAGGCCTTGAGCACCTCGGCCCGCACCTTCAGCACCGCGTGTGGCCGCGATGAACGCAGCCAGAGGTGTCGTTGCTCCATGAGGAAGGCGATCCCGTGTTCCTTGGGGGAAATCGGGTACCCAAGCGCATCCTGGACGACCTCCACCCCCCGGACGCTCAACTCGAACCCGATCGGCGAACGCGCCTCCCGTCGGACCAAGCCCTGGACCTTGAGTGAGCTCTCCTGGCCCAGATGATCACACCGGGAAAAGATCTCAGGGGGCACATCGTCCCTGAAAACCACACACTGAATGACCCCGGTGCCGTCCCGCAGCTGGAGGAAATGCAGCTTGCCGCTGGACCGTTTGTTGTACAACCAGCCGCGCAACTCGACCTCGCGCCCTTCGCACGCGGCAATCTGGGCGATTTTCACGGTTTCCATGGCTCATCCCGGCGATAAAAAAAGACTATCGAACCAGTCGATAGTCTTTCGGTGTAGAGCGAACTATGACGGATCGTTCAGTTCTTGGGCAGAATCGCCTTGTGGCTAAGTCGGATCTTGCCGGTGTTGTCGATGTCGATGACCTTGACCTCAATACGCTGGCCTTCCTCGACCTTGTCCTCGACCTTCTCCACCCGCTTGTGATCCAACTCGGAGATATGCAGGAGGCCTTCCCTGCCCGGCAGGATCTCGACAAAAGCGCCGAAGGGCATGATGCGTTTCACCGTGCCGTTGTAGGTGCGCCCGATCTCGGCCTCGGCGGTGATATCCTCGATCATCTTGCGCGCAGCGGCGGCAGCCGAGGCTTCCACCGAGGCGATGGTGATCGTGCCGTCGTCCTCGACATTGATGCTGGCGCCCGTCTTCTCGATCTCGCGGATCATCTTGCCGCCAGGCCCGATCACCGCGCCGATCTTCGACGGATCGATGCGGATGAACAGGATGCGCGGCGCGAACTGCGAGAGCTCCTGACGCGGGGTCGGCAGACACTCGTTCATGATCCCGAGGATATGGAAGCGTCCCTCGCGGGCCCGTTCCAACGCCTCTTCCATGATTTCGAGGGAGATGCCGCGGATCTTCATGTCCAACTGGATGGCGGTGATGCCGTCCTTGGTCCCGGCCACCTTGAAATCCATGTCGCCGAGGAAATCCTCGGTACCCTGGATATCGGTGAGCAGCTCCCACTCATCGCCTTCCTTCACCAGGCCGACACCGGCGCCGGTTACCGGCGACTTGATCGGGATACCCGCGTCCATCAGCGCCAGCGAACAGCCACAGACCGTGGCCATCGAGGTGGAGCCGGTGGCCTCGAGGATCTCGGACACCAGGCGGATGGTGTACGGAAATGCGTCCACCGCCGGGATTACAGGCTCGATGGCGCGTTCGGCGAGATGGCCGTGGCCGATCTCGCGGCGTTTGGGCCCCGACTCGCGCCGCACTTCGCCGGTGCTGAAGGGCGGGAAATTGTAGTCCAGGAAGTAGGACTTGAAACTCTTCCCGCGCAGGTCATCGACCATACGTTCGTCGAGCTTGGAGCCCAGGGTTGCCACACAGAGCGCCTGGGTATGGCCGCGGGTGAAGATCGCCGATCCGTGGGTGCGCGGCAGGACCGAGGTCTCGCAACTCACCGGGCGAACCTGGCGCAACTGGCGACCGTCGATGCGCTTCTTCTCCTTGAGCACCATCCACCGCATATCCATGCGGATCATCTGGTAGAGCAGCTCGTCGATCTCCTTGGCCGCACCCGGGAACTTTTCGGCCAGAGCCCCCTGCACCACCTGGGTCAGTTCGGCGATCTTGTTGTGCCGCTCCTCGCGATCGTTGGTGCGGTTGGCTTGGGATATCGGACCGGCGGCCAGTTCCTCCACGGCCTTGACCAGCGCCGGATCGGACTTGGTTTTCTCGAGGACCAGCTTCTTTTTGCCCACCACCTTGATCAGCTCGTCCTGCAGATCGAGGAGCGCCTGCACCTGAACATGGGCGAAACGCAGCGCCGCCATCATCTCCGCTTCGGAGATCTCGTGGGCGCCACCTTCGACGCTGACGATCTCGGTGCGGGAGCAGGTGACGATCATCTCGATGTCGCTCTCCTCCAGCTGCGAAAAGGTGGGGTTAACCACCAGTTCGCCGCCAACCCGCCCGACGCGCACCGAGGCCAGCGGGCCGGCGAAGGGAATGTCCGAGATGCACAACGCCGCCGAGGCGCCCACCATGCCCAGCACGTCGGCATCGTTTTCGCCGTCGGCCGAGAGGATGGTGATGTAGACCTGCGTCTCGTACGCGTATTCCTTGGGAAAGGTAGGACGCAGCGGATGGTCGGTGAGCCGCGCGCTGAGCGTCTCCTTCTCGGAGGGGCGCGCTTCCCGTTTGAAGATGCTGCCCGGGATACGACCGCCGGCGTAGGCCTTCTCGCGGTACTCCACCGTCAAGGGGAGGAAACTGCGGTCCGCGTTGGGCTGTTCGGCGCGACAGGCTGTCACCATCACCACGGTGTCGCCGTGTTGTACCCAGAGGGCGCTGTTGGCTTGTTTGGCAACCCGTCCGGTCTCGATGGAGAAGGTCCGGCCGCCTAGTTCCGTTTGAACTTTGTGGATCATCGATGTGCTTTCTGCGTTAATGCGGAAGGTGGAGGGATTGGGCTCGAAACTAGCGCCGCAGTTCCAGATCCTTGATCAGCTGAGCATAGGCTTCGGGCTGGAGGCGGTGCAGGTAGTTCTGCAGGCGGCGGCGTTTCCCAATCAGGCGCAACAGGCCGCGACGCGAAGCGTGGTCTTTCTCGTTCGACTGCAGGTGATCACTCAGGGCACGGATCCGCTCGGTGAGGATGGCGATCTGAGCAGCGCTCGACCCGGTATCGGTTTCGCTTTTGCCGAAGCGGGTGATCAACTCTTTCTTCCTCTCAGTGCTGATAGACAATTTCACACCTCCATGGCGTTGTTTACGACTTTGTTGTGTATATAATTACGCGTCATTTCCACGTCTAACGCAACCTGCGCGATCAACCCGCCAACCTCAGCGAAGCGCTTTTCGCCGCGCAGAAAGACCAGCAACTCGACCTCCAGGACCTGGCCGTAGAGGTTGCCAGTGAAATCCAGCAGATGCACCTCGGCGCTGAGGGCGCCGGCATCAAAGGTCGGGCGGTGGCCGATATTCACCACTGCCCAGCGATCCTCGGTTCCCGCGCCCCGCACCCTGGCGGCAAAGACCCCCCGCGGCAGCGAGGCGGCCGCTGGTCCAGCCACCCCGATATTGGCGGTTGGGAAACCGAGTTGGCGCCCCCGTTGCTGCCCGGTCTGCACCACCCCGGAAAAAACCAAGGGCAACTCAGGCACCACCGGCGACCCCGACACCCACCACCTGCCCGGCGAAAACCCGAAGTGGCCGCAGAGAACCTGCAGCCGCACTGCCAATCCCCAGGAGCCTGTTTTCGGAATACACCGCCCACTCACCGTCCTCGAGGCCGCCCGCAGCGGGCCGCAGGGCCCCGCCATGGCCAAAAACCTGTGCCTCCCCCGGACTCAACAACCACGCGCGCATCTGGGCCAACGCCCGGTCAACCGGTACCAGCGCCTCGTCGAGCCGTTCCGTCGCCGCCATCTCGCGGAGCTGGTCGAAGGTATAACCGTCGCCGGCACTCAGAGTGCCCGCCCGCAATCGCCGCAATTCCTCCACATAACCACCACACCCCAGCGCCGAACCCAGGTCCGCGGCCAGCGCCCGGATATAGGTGCCACGCGAACAGCGAACCCGCACCCGCAGGCGCGGAGGCTGGTTTTCGAGCACTTCGATTTCCCCGATTTCGACGGTGCGGGGGGCCAGGGTTACCGCCTGTTGGTTGCGCGCGAGCCGATAGCTGCGAACCCCATCCACCTTGACCGCTGAGTATGCCGGCGGCACCTGCTGGATGATGCCGCGGAAGGGTTCCAGCGCCTGCAACACCGCCTCGGCGGCAGGCAGAGGCTCCGGACTGGGCTCGATCCGGCCCATCCGGTCGCCGGTGTCGCTGGTCGCCCCCAGCAGAAAAACCGCCTCGTATTCCTTTTCGCCTTTGCCCAACCAGTCGCTGAGCCGGGTGTAGGCGCCCAGGCATAGGACCAAGACCCCGGTGGCGAAAGGGTCGAGGGTGCCGCAATGGCCGACCCGCCGCATGCCAAAGAGCCGGCGAACCCCTGCCACCACATCGTG
>JADZBP010000235.1 GCA_020852055.1 Candidatus Latescibacterota bacterium | reverse complement strand
GGGGCGGTGAACGCCGGTCTGGGGTATCAGTGGAAGAGGATGTGGCTGGACTACAGCTACCATATCCCGCTGGAACTGACCGAAACCAATGGCGCCCACCGCTTCTCCCTGGCCTACGAGTTCTGAGCGACGCCGCAGCGCAAAAACATCGGGCCGCCCTCTTTGCTGGGGGCGGCCCTTCTCTTTGTGGAACCGGAAGCGGGGCTCAGCCGCAGCGCCTCAGGCGCCCTGCCAGTGGGTGAGCGGGATGTCGGCCATGGTGCGCAGACCCGGACGGGCCTGCAACAGGGCCGGCAGCGCGTTGATCACCATCGCGCAGGTGGCGATGTCCCCATCCACGCCTCCCTCCACCGTCGACCTGAGGGTGGGCTGACCGTGGATGACCACCGTATCGCGGGGGTGGGGATGCCCCAGATACGCTTCTAGTTCGAGGGTGATCCGCGCCTGGCCGGCAGCCAGGCCCGTGCCGACTTGCCGCAGCCCGGCACACTGGCCCTTTTCGACCTGGATGAAGCTGCTGGCAGTGGGTACGGCTGCGATCACGGGCTCCACACTTTCGGTGACCTGGTCCAGGGTCCAGCCGAAGCTCCGGGCAATCAGACGTATGGACTGGGCAAAGCCCACATGGCGGATATGCCCCTGGCGGAACTGGGTGTCGAACTCGGCCGGGCTGAGGCCAGCGCCGATCTTGCGCTGGAAGGGCAGGCGCCGGATCGCCGCGTCCTGGTGGCGTTGAACCTCTACGGCGCGCACGTCCTGGCAGGCGCTGGAAAGGAAGATGGGCAAGGCGTCCATGAGGAAGCCCGGGTTCACCCCGGTGCCCAGCACCGCCACTCCATGGCGCTGCGCCAGTTCGTCGAGGCGGCTGGCGATTGCCGGTTGGTCGTCGAAGGGGTAGGCGAGTTCCTCACAGGTGGAGACGACGGACTTGCCGGCGCTCAGGCAGGCCTCCAGCTGGGGTAGGATACGCGGCAGAGACGAGCCGGTGGTCAACACCACCGCGTGCGCCTCGCGGCGCAGGACCGCTTCGCTGTCGCCCGACACCTCGACTCCCAGGGCGCGAGTCCCCGAAAGCAGGCCGACATCCTGGCCCTGTTTGGCGGGGTCGATGTCGATGGCACCGACCAGTTCGAGATAGGGCCGTTGCGCCAGGTACTGGACCAGGCGTTGACCGATGGGGCCCAGGCCCATCTGGATGATGCGGAGGGTATTGGCCATGGCGTGCCTTCAGGTGGCGGATGGGAGCAGGTGGAGGGCCCGTTCGAGTTCGTCGACGGTGTTGTAGAAATGCGGTGACAGGCGCAGGTAGCCGCACCGCAGCGAGGACACTACGCCACCCGCCCGCAAGCCCTGGTACAGGTCTTCGCTGCGGTGGCGCGGGCTGCGGAAACTGACGATACCCGAGGCTTCGTTCCGGGCTCTCGAACTGAGCAACTGATAGCCCTTTTGTTCCAGGCCGGCGCAGAGGTGATCTGTCAGCTCCAACACCCGGTCCCCGATGGCCGGGATGCCGACTTCGAGCAGGAAATCGACGCCTGCCTTGAGTCCGGCGATGCCCGCCGTGTTCTGGGTGCCGGTCTCGAAACGCCGGGCATCGGGGTACAGGGTGGTGTCGTAGTTGAGGAAATCGTAGGCGGTGCTCACCCCGGCCCAGCCGAGGGCGGCGACGTGTAGCTGCTTGAGGGCGCGGCGTGAGCAATAAAAGAGCGCGCAGCCCTCCGGACCGAGCAACCACTTGTGCCCGTCCGCGGCCAGGCAGTCGATCCCCAAAGCGCCGACGTCGAGCGGGAAAACCCCCAGGCTCTGGATGGCATCGACGACAAAAAGCAGGCCGTGTTCCCGGCACAGCTGGCCGAGCCGGGCAAGGTCATTGCGGAAACCCGAAAGGAACTCCACCGAACTCACCGCTATGGCGCGGGTACTGCCATCGATGGCGGCGGCGAAATCCTCGACGCGCAGCCGGCCGGCCTGTTCGGGAACCCAGCGCACCTCGACCCCGCGATCGCGCAGGTTCAGCCAGGGGTCCACATTGGCCGGGAACTCCCCCCGGGCGAGCACCAGGTTGTCCCCGCGGCGCCAGTGGATGCCATTGGCCACCGCCAGCAGGCCGTCGGTGGTATTCTTGAGGAAGGCGATCTCGTCGGCATGGGACCCGATGAGCGCGGCGACGCTGCGGCGTGCGCGGGTGTAGAGCTGATTCCAGTCGTCGTAGTTTACCATGCCGTTCTCTTCGGCGTCGCGCACCAGCCGGCGCATGGCGCGGGCAGCTGGCCGGGACAGAGGGGCGACGGCGGCGTGGTTGAGGTAAATCCACCGCGCAGAGACGGGCATTTCGCTGCGTATCGCTTGGAGATCCATACCTTTTTCCCGGAAGGGGGTACAAGGTACTCGGGGGCAGAGGGGGTGTCAATTGACCCCGGTCCCCTGGCAACGCTTATTTTGGTAAAAGGCAAGGAAAGGGGTCGGATGTGATCAAGATGGTCGTTTGGGCGTTCATCGCCTATCTCGGGTACCGGGTGTACCACAACGTCTCCCAGGTGTGGCGCTTGGTGAAAAACCCGCCCCCGCCGCCAGCACCTCCCGGCGACCGGCGCCCGGTGGAGGCGCAATTTGAGGTCGAGGAGGGCAAATGAGCCGCCCCTCGGCCCGCAAAGGGGCGGAGGACCTGCGCCAGGAAGTGGAGGCGGGAACTCGCGCCGCCTTTTATCTCCTGCACGGCGACGAGGACTACGAGCGCGATGCGCTAGCCGCCTGGCTGATCGGGAAGATGGCGCCGCCTGCGGCGCGGGAGTTCAACCTCGAGGTTTTCCACGGCGACCAGTTCCCGGTCGACCGCTTCCTCGACGTGTATTACTCCTATCCCATGTTCACCTCCCATCGCCTGGTGGTGATCCGCGGTTGTGAGCAACTGAACGCCGAATGTTGTCGCAGCCTCGAGGCGGTGGTGGACCGTCCCGCCGAGACCACCGTGCTGGTCGCCTACGGCGGCAAGGTGGATCTGCGCCGGCGTTTTTTCCAACAACTCGGCAAGAAGGGCCGCGCCGCCGAGTTCAGACCGCCCTTCGACAACCAGTTGCCGCAATGGATTGGCCAGCATGCCCAGCGGCGTGGCCTCAGGATGGACGCCGAAGCGATAGAGAGGCTGCGGCAGGCCGCTGGTCCGGGGCTGCGCGAATTGGCTGGGGAGATCGAGAAATTGGCGCTCTTCGCGGGTGAAGGGGCGCGGATCACCGCCGATCTGGTCGACCACGTGGTCGGTAGCCATCCACAGGGCGACATCTTCGCCCTCACCCACGCCATCGGGCAGCGCCAACCCGGAAAGGCCGCCAACCTGTTGCGTTCGCTCCTCGGACAGGGGGAGGAGCCTGGCCGGATGTTGTGGATGATCCACCGCCATTTCCAGCTCCTGCTCAAGGCGCAGGAACTGATGCGGCAGCGGGTCCCGCGCGAGGAGTTGGCGTCGCGCCTGGGAGTGGCTCCTTTTTTCCTCGACCGATACCTCGAACAGGCTCGTACCTGCCGGACCGCCCACCTATGGGATGGTATGGGGGCGCTCCTGTGGGCCGACGACCAGCTCAAGAGCCGGGCGCACCGACAGGAGGAGGCCCTTTTGGAACTGCTCTTATGGCGTCTGTGTGGCCTTGCCAAGGCGGGTTGACAGGGTAGGGGGGCCTCGTTATACTAACGCAGTGCTTAAGCTGTTTTGCCCAACGTGACCGTTCCGAACGAGGTGTGTGATGAGTGAACCGATTACCCTGACCGACGAGAATTTCGCCAAGGAAGTGCTCGAATCGAACGTGCCGGTCCTGGTCGATTTCTGGGCAGTGTGGTGCGGTCCCTGCCGGATGGTGGCCCCCGTGGTTGAGGCCCTGGCCACTGAATACGAAGGCCGCGCCAAGGTGGCCAAGCTCGATGTCGACAATGCCCAGAAGACCGCGAGCGAGTATGGTATCCGCAGTATCCCGACCCTGTTGATCTTCAAGGGCGGCAAGGTTGCCGACCAGGTCATCGGTGCGGTGCCCAAGAAACAGATCGTCGAGAAGCTTGACGCGGTGTTGGCCAACTGATCCGCACGACCCGCACGGCGGGGGAGGCGCAGCGCAAGACGGCTCTTTCGAGATCTCGAAGGAGTCGTTTTTTCATCAGGTGAGCGGTGATGGCTGATCCCTTCTGGGGCAGGATTCTCAACCGGCAGGCTGAGAAGAAAGAGTCCCTCTTTGACGTGTTGCGGCGGATCCCGATCTTCCAGGATTTCAACCACCGCGAATTCGCCAAGATCGAGGATATCCTGCACCGTCGCAGTTTCGCCCTCGGCGAGGCCATCGTCCGCCAGGGGGACGCCGGTGTGGGCATGTACATCATCCTGAGCGGGCAGGTTCAGATCCTGCACGCCGGCGAAGGTGGGCAGCCGATCCGCCTCGCTACCCTCGGGCCCGGCGATTTTTTCGGTGAACAGGCCCTGCTCGACGAATCCCCGCGCACGGCCTCGGCGGTGGCCAGCGAGCCCTGCCAGGCCATCGGTTTCTTCCGGCCGGACATGCTCGAACTCATCGACCGCAATCCCCGCACAGGCCTGAAAGTGGTCATGCGCCTCTCCCAGATGATCTCCATGCGTCTGCGCCAGACTAATCGCCTGTTGAAGGAGGCCCGGGATCGGGCCACCGCGGCCGAGCGCCAGCTTGCCGCCAACAACGCGCTGGCGGCAGACGCCCCTGCATCCACACCGCGCCAGGCTTGAGGGGGCCGCGATGAATCAGGACACCAACTTCAGCTGGGCCCGCCTGGTGAAGGTGCTGCTCGGCGTGATCGTCCTGCTGGGGGTGGGATGGTTCCTCTACACCATCCGCGAGATCCTGGTGCCCTTTGTTATCGCCTTTATCCTCTCCTATGTGCTCAACCCGCTGGTCGACCGCATGGAAGGGCGCGGCCTGAGCCGCGGTGCCAGTATCGGCATGATTTTTGTGGGGGTGGTGGCCATCGGGGTCGTGGGGTTCTTCACCGTGGGCAAACGCCTGACCGAACAGGTGATGGACATCACCGAGCAGTTCCTGCGCCAGGAGACCGTGGTCCGCGAGTTCAGTGTCACCAACACGGGGGAGGAGACCGTCACCATCGATGTGGTCTGGAAGCGGATGCGGCCCGGCAAACGTTTCGCCCTCGTCGATCCGCCTGTTTTCCCCATCGAACTGGCCCCCGGCGCGCGCCACACCCTCCAGATCCGCTTCAGCCCCCGCACCACGGAGCCGTGTGAAGGCGTGCTCCGGGTTTCGAGCCCGGACCTGGCCAATCCCTTCGAGTTGCGGGTGCACGGCAACACCACCGAGGCGGAGCAGGACGAGTTCTGGTCCAGGCCTCCCGACTATATGCAGCGGGTCAACGCCCAGTCCCTGGAGTTCTCCCTCAGCGGCATCGATTTCGGCAAAGCCGGTCCCAGCATCATCACCCGGATGAGCGAGGTGGTCAGCGGTCTGCAGCCCAAGCTGCAGGGCTACCTGGGGGTGGAGGTGGATCTCGAAAAACTGGTCAAGGAACGGGGCCGGGAGATGATGAACGCCCTGGTCGGCAAATCGAGCGCCGTGGTCGAGGGGGTGTTTTCGGGGCTGGCGCTGCTGGTGATCGTGCCCTTCGCCGTCTTCTTCTTCCTCAAGGAGGGCCGGCGGATCACCCACGAGCTTATCGAACTGGTCCCCAACGCCTATTTTGAGCTCTGCCTGAACCTGATCTACCAGATCAACGGGCAGATCGGCGGGTACCTCAGAGGGCAGATGCTGGAAACGGGGATCGTCGCCCTCCTGTCGGTGGTTGCCCTCACCATCATCGGCTTGCCCAATGCCATACCTATCGGCCTCTTGGCGGGCATGGCCAACATGATCCCGTACCTGGGGCCCCTGATCGGGGGCATCACCGCGTCGGTGATGGCCCTGAGCACCGACGGTGGCAGTTCGATGGTGCTCTACGTCGTCATTGCTTTCGCCATCATCCAGATGCTCGACAACCTGGTGGTCCAGCCCATTATCGTCGCCAAGAGTGTCGATCTGCACCCGATGCTGGTGATGCTGGTCGTCTCCATCGGCAGCCAGTTGCTGGGTATCATGGGGATGTTGATCGCCGTCCCGCTCACCGGAATCCTCAAGGTCAGCACCCAGACCATCTACCGGGGGATCAAGGGGTACCGTGCCGGTTAGGTAGTTGACAAAACTGCGAACTGGTGCTATTAATTCAAATTATATAAGCCACGTGGTGGGGTGAAACGGATAGCTTCACCATAAACAGGAGGATAGGCATCCTTGCCAGTCTCGGTGGTGATCGACCAAGCGCAGGTCTCGGCTCTGGCAGACCGCATCTGTCAGGCCAGGAAACTCTATGGTACCGACAGCCCTTATGTACTCGGCCTCTTTGCGGCCATCGAGTGGATACTCGCCGGCGCGGAAGGTGGCGAGGGGCTGAGGAAACAACTCGGGGAACGGGTGGTGGATCTGGAAACGGGCAAGGCCGCGCCGGCCCCAGCGGAGGTGGTCCAGGTGGCCGCCGGGGAGGGTTTGGTTGAGAACAACTGGATCAAGGGCAAGGTGAAATGGTTCAATAACGACAAGGGGTACGGCTTCATCTCCACCGAAAGCAACACCGACGTGTTCGTCCATTGGCGCGATATCTCCTCCTGGGACCGCAGCCTGGCCCAGGGGGACGAGGTCGAATTCATGGTGACCAAGACCGCCAAGGGGTTCCAGGCGATCAACGTCATGAAATCGGGCAAGGAGAACGCCGGCGGCGACGCGGCCGACGGGGAGGAGGGCAGGCCACTGGATGCCCCGAACAGTCCCGGAGAACAGGATCCCGAGACCGAGGAACAGGCAGTTTCCCCAGGTCCGCCGCCTGGCGACGCCTGATCCGCACCCCACCGGCACCCCGAAAGGAACGACGCCGAGGCATGTTGAAGAAGCCGCGCAACGAGGTCACCTGTTCTTTCTGTGGCAAAGGGTACAACCAGGTAGAAAAGCTCATTACCGGGCCCTCGGTGCATATCTGCAACGAGTGTGTGGTGCTGTGTAACGAAGTCCTCGAGGAGGAAAACCGCCAGGAACCGAAGCTGAACGGCGGGCCTCTGCCCAAACCCGCTGAGATCAAGGCCCACCTCGATGTTCACGTCATCGGGCAGGAGCGCGCCAAAAAGGCGCTCTCGGTGGCGGTTTACAACCACTACAAGCGGATCTATGCCGGGGTCTCCGACGTCGAGCTGGCCAAGAGCAATATCCTGCTCATCGGGCCCACCGGCACCGGCAAAACCCTGATGGCAGAGACCCTGGCCCGTATCCTTCAGGTGCCCTTTGCCATCGTCGACGCCACGGTGCTCACCGAGGCCGGCTACGTGGGCGAGGACGTCGAAAATATCTTGGTGCGGATTCTCCAGGCCGCCGAATACGATACCGCCAAGGCCGAACGCGGCATCCTGTTCATCGACGAGATCGACAAGATCGCGCGAAAATCGGGCAATCCCTCCATCACCCGGGATGTGTCCGGCGAGGGCGTGCAGCAGGAGTTGCTCAAAATCCTCGAGGGCACGGTGTCGGGGGTGCCGCCCAAAGGTGGCCGCAAACACCCCGAGCAACCCCTGGTGCAGATCAATACCCGCAACATCCTCTTTATCTGCGGGGGGGCCTTCGACGGACTCGATAAGATCGTTGGCCAGCGCCTCGGGCAGCGGGCCCTGGGCTTTGGCGTCAGCGAACGCACCCAACTGGCCACCCCGGCCCACGCCCTTTCGCGGGTGGAACCAGAAGACCTGATCCAGTTCGGGATGATACCGGAGCTGATCGGGCGGCTGCCCGTGCTCAGCGTACTCCAGCCCCTGAGCAACTCGGCGCTGCTCGATATCCTGGTGAAGCCGCGCAACGCCTTGATCCGGCAGTACCAGAAGCTCTTCGAAATGGACGGTATGACGCTCAACTTCGAGCAGGGGGCCCTGGAGCGCATCGTCGAGCTCGCCCAGGCCAAGGCGATGGGGGCGCGGGGCCTGCGTGCCGTGTTGGAGCGGGCGATGTTCGAGCTGATGTACGAGCTGCCCTCTCGCCCCGATGTCAAGGAGTGCACCATCACCAGGGACTTCATCGAGGCCAAAGGGCCGCCGACGCTGATCCACAAAAAGAAGCGCGCCTGAGCCAACCCTCCACCAATCGGCCTATAAGCCCGCCTTGGGCGTATAGGCCCTTTTTTTGACCGTGCGAGGTTTCCTGAACCCTGCCTATGTCTCCCGCTGTCTGCCCGCTTTGCCGCCCGGCGGGCGCCTGCCTGTTGCCGGGGAGGCCGTGCGCCTGCACGGACGCCTGGTCGAGGGCGATCAGCGGGCGGGCATTCTGTTCGGGGAAGGGGGCCGATCGTTCCGCTGCCGGTGGGCTCCCGGTGTTGTTGTCCCCGCGGCTGGTGATCTCCTCGAGGTTGCCGGGCTGGCTGAGGCCGATGGGGTCCGGGCCGAGCAGGTCGTGGTGCTCGCTCCTTCCCTGGTGCAGCCCGAGGAGGGCGGCTGGCCGGGGTGGGCGCGCCAACAAGGCCGGCTGCACCGGGCCCTGGAGCTCCGAGCGCAGGTGTTGGCGGCGATCCGGGGGTATTTCGGCCAGGCTGGTTTTCTCGAGGTGGAGACCCCCTCCCTCGTGCCGGCCCCTGGCCAGGAAGCCCACCTGCAGCTTTTCGAAACTACCTTCCACGGGCGGGAGCCCTTGTCTTGTTTCCTGGTCAGTTCGCCCGAACATCACATGAAGCGCCTGCTCGGCGCCGGGTGTGAACGGATCTTTCAGGTGGGGCGGGCTTTCCGCAATGGGGAACGCACTGCCAGCCACAACCCCGAGTTCTGCATGCTGGAGTGGTACCGGGCCTATGCCAGCTACGAGGAAATCATGGTCGACGTGGAGGAGTTGGTCGCGGCGGCCGGTCGCGCGGTCTGCGGGTCAGCGGCGATCACCTACCAGGGCCGGGGCCTCGACCTGAGCCCACCCTGGCCCCGCATGAGTGTGCGCGAGGCCTTTGGCGCCTATGCCGGGTTCGAGCTGGACTTCGGTGCCAGCCGCGAGCACTTCCAGGCGCAAGCAGGGCGGGTCTGCGCCAGTGTTGACACCACCGACACCTGGGAGGAGATTTTCTTCAAGATGTTGCTGGAAAAGGTCGAGCCAGGTATGACGGCAACCGGGCGTCCGGTGCTGCTGAAGGACTACCCGGCGAGCATGGCCGCCCTCGCCAAGATCCACCCGTCCGGCGTGGCCGAAAGGGTGGAGGCGTACGCCGGTGGCCTGGAACTGGCCAATGGTTTCACCGAACTCAACGATCCCGTGGAGCAGGGTCGCCGTTTTGATGCTGAACGCGCCAAACGCGCGGCGCTCGGCTATCCCGTGTACCCCCTGGATGTGGATTTCCTGGCGATGCTGGCACTGGGCATGCCCCCGGCGGGTGGTATGGCCCTGGGGGTGGATCGCCTGGTGATGCTCTTGGCGGACGCGGCGCACATCGACGAGGTCATCGCCTTTCCCTTTGCGCTGGCCGAGGGACTCGAATGAATAAGGTGCTCGTGGCTTCGGCGGACGCCAGCCTCTTGCAGCGGGTGGCGGGGGTGCTCCACCAGTTGGGTGGGGTGGCCGAGGTGGTGAGCTCGGAGGAGGAGATCACCCGGGGCCTGCACCGGGACGATACCGACCTGCTGCTCCTGGACCGCCGTCTGCCTGGTTTGTCCGAGTCGCGCCTGCTGCGCTGCATCGCCGAAGACCCTCTGGCCGGCGAGGTGCCGGTGGTGTTGGCGGGGCAGTTCAGCAATGCCGAGGAACAGTTGGAGTTGTTGGAGGCGGGGGTGAGCGAGTTCATCGAGCTGCCGGCCGACCCCGGGTTGCTGGCGGTGCGGATCAAGACCATGCTCCGGCTCGTCCGCCGCCTCGACCAGATGAAAGCTCAGGCGCTGGTCGACGAGCTGACCGGGGTGTACAACCGCCGTTATCTGGAGGGACACCTGGGGGTGAAGTTCGGCGAAGCGAAACGGTACCGCCATCCCTTCAGTTTTATCCTCCTCGACCTGGACCACTTCAAGAAGGTGAACGATACCCTCGGGCACCCGTTCGGCGATCTGGTGCTGCGCCAGACGGCGGGGCTCATCCGGGCGCAGATGCGCGGTGAGGATATGCTGACCCGGTACGGCGGCGAGGAGTTCGCCATCATCCTCCCCCATACCGATCTGGAGGGGGCGGTGATTCTCGCCGAACGCGTGAGGTTGAGTGTGGCCGAGTACCGTTTTGTGCAGGGGGAAAACCAGATTCGCATCACTGTCAGCCTGGGCCTGGCCTCCTTTCCCAACAACGACTTCTCCAACACCAACGAACTGGTCGAGTGTGTGGATGGACGGCTCTACCGGGCCAAAGAAGCCGGCCGCAACTGTCTGGTCTACTGCTGAGTCTGGCTCGGGGCTCAGGCCGGGGGCTGGGGGGGCGAGAGCGAGGCGGCCGAGTGGAAGATCCCGTCGATCAGCCCGAAATCCCGCGCCTCCTCCGGGGAAAGGAAGTAGTCGCGCTCAGTCACCTGGGCGATGCGTTCCAGGGGCTGGCCCGTATCCCTTTCGAGGATCTGGTTGAGGCGGCTGCGCCACTCAACGATTTCGCGGGCGTGGATCTGGATGTCGGAGGCCTGGCCGCCGATACCACCCCAGGGCTGGTGCAGCATCACGCGGGCGTGTGGCAGGGCGTGGCGTTTGCCCTTGGCGCCGCCGGCGAGCAGGATGGCGCTCATGCTGAAAGCCTGGCCGACGCAGAGGGTGGCCACATCACAAGGGATATGCTGCATCGTGTCGTAGATGGCCAGCCCGTCGGTGATGCTCCCGCCGGGGCTGTTGATGTACAGGGAGATGTCTTTTTTAGGGTCCTCGGAGGCCAGGAAGAGCAGTTGGGCGATGATGAGATTGGCCTCGCTGTCATCGATGGGGGTGCCCAGGAAGATGATCCGCTCCTTGAGCAGGCGGGAGAAGATATCGTAGGCGCGTTCGCCGCGCCCGGTCTGTTCGATTACGATGGGAACGATGGCCATAGGTCTGCTCTGGAAATGAGTGAAATTCTCGCAAAACGATACTCGATCGGCCTGGACCTGTCAATAGCTCCACCCCCTCTGGGGGCGGGCCGGAAGGACGGCTTTGAGCTCGGGGAACGGGGGGGGCGATGCTGATCGGGGTCACGGGCGGCATCGGCTCGGGTAAATCGACCCTGGCCCGTCTGCTCGCCCAGCGCGGCGCGGTGCTCATCGATGCCGACCGGCTCGGGCACCAGGTCCTCGAGGACAGGTCGGTGGTCGAGGCGCTGGTCGCCGCTTTTGGTGCGGCCATCGTGGGCGAGGGGGGCCAGGTGCTGCGGCGGGAGTTGGGTCGCCTGGCCTTTGGCAGTTCCGAAGGCTTCGCCCGGCTGAATCGTATCGTCCGTCCTTTCCTCGAAACCCTGCTGTGGACCGAGATTGGCCGGGCAGAAGGGCCCGCGCGGGATCAGGTGGTGGTGGTCGATGCCGCGCTGATCTACGAGTGGGAGGTGGCGGAGCGTTTCGATCTCATGGTCGTCGTCGATGCCCCCGAGGCGTTGCGCTGCCAGCGGGCGGCGGCTCGCCAGGGCCTGAGTGAGGAGGAGGTGCGGCGGCGCATGGCCTGGCAGTTGCCGGCTGCCGAGAAGGTCGCACGCGCCGAGGTGGTGGTGGAGAACACCGGGCCTGTCGCCGAACTCGAACTCAAAGCCGACGAGATCTGGCAACACATCCGCACGCTTCAGGCACAGGGGAAAACCGCCGATGAGTGATGAACTCAAACAAACCCCCCTCCGCGAACTGCACCGGCGGAGCGGCGGGCGCCTGGTCGGGTTTGCTGGGTGGGAGTTGCCGGTCCAGTACGCCGGTATCAACGAGGAGCACCAGGCCGTGCGCCAGCGGGTGGGGATTTTCGACGTTTCCCACATGGGACAGATCGAGGTGGAGGGTCCCAGGGCCTTGGCCTTCCTGCAGCATCTTCTGCCCCCGGACCTCGAGCGCCTTGCCGTGGGCGGGCTGTGTTATGCGGTGATGTGCAACCCCGCCGGCGGCGCCATCGACGACTTGCTGGTGTACCGCCTGGGCGAGCAGCACTACCTGCTGGTGGTGAACGCCTCCCGTGTCGATGCCGACCTCGACTGGATTGCCGAACAGGCTGGCCCGTACGGCGGCGCCCGGGTGCTGCTTCGCGGCGCGGCCTGGGGGATGTTGGCGTTACAGGGGCCGCTGGCGGCGCAGGTCCTCGGCGAGGTGGGCGCCGGCAGAGCCCTCGACCTCGGGTACCTGGAACACCAGGCGGCGAGGGTGGCCGGGGCACCGGTGCTGGTGAGCCGGAGCGGTTATACCGGGGAGGACGGGTTCGAGCTGATCTGCCCGGCCGACTGCCTGGTGCCGGTTTGGGAGGCGCTGGTGGCTCGTGAGGCCCAGCCCTGTGGTCTGGGTGCCCGCGATGTGCTGCGGACCGAGATGGGATACTGCCTTTACGGACACGAGTTGACGCCGGCCATCACCCCGCTTGAGGCGGGCCTGTCCTGGTCGCTGGCATTGGACAAGGAACCGGGATTCGTCGGCCGCGAGGCGTTGCGGCAACAGGCGCAGGTCGGCGGGTTCCGGCGTCTGGTGGGATTGAGCTTGGTGGAACAGGGTATCCCGCGCCCGGAGTACCGGGTGGTGGACCCGCAGGGCCGCGAGGTGGGGCAGGTCAGCAGCGGCACCTTTTCGCCCGGCCTCCAGCGGGGCATCGCCCTGGCGTATGTCGAGGCTGGCTGCCACCTGCCCGGGACCCGGTTGGCGGTTGAGGTGCGCGGCAAACCGCGCTGGGCGGAGGTGGTCCGGACGCCCTTCGTGCCCTCGCGGACCAAGAGGAGGAGGCCATCGCGATGATAGGGGAACAAGGGGAGGAATTGGGTTTTGTCTGGCGGCACCTGGGGCCCCGTCCCCGAGAGATCAGGGAGATGCTGGACGAACTGGGGGCCACCTCCGTCGAGGAGGTGGTTGACCGCGCGGTGCCACCGGCCATCCGAACCTCGGGGCCACTGCAACTGGGGGATGCCTGTTCCGAGCACCAGATGCTGGCCGAACTGGCTGGCCTGGCCGGAGCCAATCAGATCTGGCGTTCCTACCTGGGCATGGGCTACTCAGATTGCCTCACCCCGGCCGTGATCCAACGCAATGTGCTGGAGAACCCCGGCTGGTACACCCAGTATACCCCGTACCAGGCCGAGATCGCCCAGGGCCGGCTCGAGGCCTTGTTGAATTTTCAGACCATGGTCATCGACCTGACCGGGTTCGAGGTCGCCAATGCCTCGCTGCTCGACGAGGCGACGGCAGCGGCCGAGGCGATGGGCATGCTCGGCGCCCTGGCCAAAGGGCCGGGGCGGGTGTTTTTCGTCGCCGCCGACTGCCACCCGCAGACCCTAGCCGTGGTTCGCACCCGGGCCGAATATCGCGGCTGGGAGGTGGTGGTCGGGGATCCCTCGGCCTTCGAGTTCGACGACACGGTGTTCGGCGCCTTGATCCAGTACCCAACCACCGAGGGGGCGCTGCGCGACTACCGCGCCTTCTGCGCCGCCGCGCACCTTTGCGGTGCCCGCGTGGTGGTGGCCGCAGATTTGTTGGCCCTGACCCTGTTGACGCCACCCGCCGAGTTCGGTGCCGACGTGGCCGTCGGCAGCACCCAGCGGCTGGGTATGCCGATGGGTTATGGCGGGCCACATGCGGCCTATTTCGCCACCCGCGAGCAGTTCAAACGCCAACTCCCCGGCCGCATCATCGGCGTTTCGCAGGACAGCCAGGGCCGGCCGGCCCTGCGCATGGCCCTGCAGACCCGCGAACAGCATATCCGGCGGGAGAAGGCCACCAGTAATATCTGCACTGCCCAGGTCCTGCCCGCGGTGGTGGCAAGTATGTATGCCGTCTATCACGGCCCGGCCGGACTGCGCGCCATCGCCGCCCGTATCCACCGGTTGGCCTGCCAACTGGGCACCGGACTCGTCCGCCACGGACACCGCCTCCGGCACGCCGGGTTTTTTGATACCCTTTTCGTCGAACCCGCCGCCGGCACGGGAGAGGCCATCGCCGAACGTGCCCGGGCGCGGCGCCTGAATCTGCGGGTGTACCCGGACGGTGGCCTGGGTATCAGCCTGGACGAGACCACCACGGCGGAGGATGTTGCGATCCTGCTCGAGGTGATAGGGGGCCCGCCGGGGCCGGAGCAACCGTCGTCAGACCTGGAACTCTTCGCCGTGTGGCCCTGGGCCCCGTGCCATCATCGTTCCAGCCCCTACCTCCAGCACCCGGTGTTCAACAGCTATCACGCCGAGACCGAGATGTTGCGGTACCTGCGGCGGCTGGAGGCCCGCGATCTGTCGCTGAACGTGTCGATGATCCCCCTCGGTTCCTGCACCATGAAGCTCAACGCCGCCGCCGAGATGATGCCCATCACCTGGCCGGCATTCGCCTCGCTGCACCCCTTCGCTCCCCGCGAACAGGCCGAAGGGTACACCCGCCTTTTCGCCGACCTGGAGGCCATGCTGGCGGAGATCACCGGTTTGGCCGCCCTTTCCCTCCAGCCCAATGCCGGGTCCCAGGGAGAATACACCGGGCTGTTGGTGGTCCGCCGCTATCACGAGGCGCGCGGGGAGGGGCAGCGCGACCTGTGTCTGATCCCCGCCTCGGCCCACGGCACCAATCCGGCCAGCGCCGTGCTGGCGGGTCTCGAGGTGGTGGTGGTCCGGTGCGATGAGGCGGGGAACATCGATCTGGATGACCTGCGCCAGAAAGCCGAGCAGCACCGCGAACGCCTGGCGGTGCTGATGGTGACCTACCCCTCGACCCACGGCGTGTACGAGGAGGGCATCGGCGAACTCTGCCGGGTGGTGCACGCCGCCGGCGGCCAGGTCTCCATGGACGGGGCCAACATGACCGCCCTGGTCGGTCTTTGCCGGCCAGGTGACCTCGGCGTGGACGTGTGCCACCTGAACCTGCACAAGACCTTCTGTATCCCGCACGGGGGGGGCGGGCCGGGCATGGGGCCCATCGCGGTGGCCACCCACCTTGCCCCCTTCCTGCCTTCCCATCCGGTCATCCCCACCGGCGGCAGCCAGGCGCTGGGGCCGGTGGCTGCCGCCCCCTGGAGCAGTGCCTTGATCCTGGTGATCCCCTGGGCCTATATCAAGATGATGGGCGGGGAGGGGCTGACCACGGCTACCGAGGTGGCCATCCTCAACGCCAACTACCTCGCCAAACGCCTGGACCCCTTCTTCCCGGTGCTCTACAAGGGCCGCAACGGCATGGTGGCGCACGAGGCCATCCTGGACCTGCGCCGCTATAAAAGCGCGGGTATCGAGGTCGAGGATGTGGCCAAACGCCTGATGGACTCCGGCTACCACGCCCCGACCGTGTCGTTCCCGGTACCGGGTACGCTGATGGTCGAGCCCACCGAGAGTGAATCGAAGGCCGAGTTGGACCGTTTCTGCGCCGCGCTCATCGCCATCCACGCCGAGATGGAGGAGGTGGTTTCGGGTAGAGCGCACCCGCAGGACAACCTGTTGAAAAATGCCCCCCACACCGCCGAGATGGTGACGGCCGAGGTCTGGGCCCACCCCTACACCCGGCAACAGGCTGCCTTACCCGCCCCCTGGTCGCGGGACAACAAGTTCTGGCCGGCGGTGGCGCGGCTCAACAACGCCCAAGGGGACCGCAATCTGATCTGCGCCTGCCCGCCCGTCGCGGCGTACGGCAAACCCGCGAAAGGGGAGGAGTAAGATGAAGAAAGCACTGATAACGGGAATCACCGGCCAGGACGGCTCGTACCTGGCCGAGTTCCTGCTGGCCAAAGGCTACCACGTGTCGGGGTTGGTGCGTCGCAGCAGTACGGTCAACTTCGAGCGCATCCGCCACATCCAGGAGCAGATCGAGATCCTCTCCGGGGATCTGCTCGATCAGAACTCCCTGGTCGCCGCCCTCAATCGGGCCCAGCCCGACGAGGTCTACAACCTGGGAGCACAGTCCTTTGTGCCGGTTTCCTTTGAACAGCCGCTGCTGACCGGGGAGATCACCGCCCTGGGGGTGACCCGGCTGCTGGAGGCGATCCGCACCGCGAACCCCCGGATCAGGTACTATCAGGCCAG
Organism: Candidatus Latescibacterota bacterium; assembly: GCA_020852055.1. Classification (GTDB taxonomy): domain Bacteria; phylum Latescibacterota; class UBA2968; order UBA8231; family UBA8231; genus SICG01. The sequence goes on along the minus strand of JADZBP010000235.1, from coordinate 44 downwards.
CACCAGCGAGCTCTTCGGCAAGGTGCGCGAGACCCCGCAGACCG
>JADZBP010000234.1 GCA_020852055.1 Candidatus Latescibacterota bacterium | reverse complement strand
TGGATCTCGGCGGCCAACCGGCCCGGGTCCGGGGTGTCCCCCCCTACCAGGCAGAAGGAGAACTCGGGTTCGAGATATACGTCGCAGCCAAAGCTTTCCCCGTCGATGAGGCCACTCTCGTAGTGCCTGGCGTAGACGTCGCTCGAGGAGCCGAAGAGCAGGTCCAGGAGCAGTTCGGCGCACAGGTCCTCCCGCAACAGGGCCTCGCCGGTGGGTCGGGGGCCGAAGTCGGCGAACCCGAGACACAGCCGGGGCTGGGCCACCGGCAAGGTCGTGACCTTGCGCGGCGCCGGCCCCGGCCCGTCGGGCTGGCGGAAGAGCTGCGGCGCCTGACCCCTCTCTTTGCCCTCAAGGCAGCGGGACACCGTGTGCACCACGGCCTCTGGGTCGAGGTCGCCACCGACGATCAGGGCCATATTGTCGGGGCGGTAAAAGGTGCGGTAACAGGAACACAACAGTTCGTGGTCGATGGCCGCGATACTCGCCGGTGTGCCGGCGATATCCACGCCAAGGGGATGCGTCCCGTACAGGGCGCCCAGGACATCGACGAAGTTGACCCACTCTAGATAGTCGCCGTCGAGCTGCAACTCGCGGGCGATGATGCCGCGCTCCCGATCCACCCCCTCGGCTGCGAGTTCCGGATTAAGCGCGATATCCAGGAGCATCTCGAGGCACTCCTCCACCCGTTCCGTACCCGAGAAGAAGAACGCGGTACTGGTGAAGGTGGTGTGGGCATTGAGTTCTGCCCCGAGCGCAGCGAAACGGTCGGCCACGTCGCCCAGGCTGCTGGCGAAAAGCCGGTGCTCGAGGAAGTGGGCAATGCCGTCTGGCACCGCCACCGGCGGCCCACCGGCCGGGGCAAAACACCGGTCTATCGAGCCGTACCCCACGGTTAGCAGTGCGTGGGCGTTGCGGAAGCCAGGTTTGGGCACCACGTGCAGGGCCAGGCCGGCGGCAGTGGTGACGCTGTACACCCGTTCCCCCAGGCTGGGGGCCACACTCAGCCTCATGGCCGCCATCCGCCCTGCTCCGGATCGAGAAAAAAGGCGGTGTCGAGCTGGAACCGGCCTGCCACCCGCGCCACATCGGCGGCCTGCACGGACTCGAGGCGTTGGTGCCACTCCGGGCGCGACCGGTCGATCCCCGCCAGGCTTTGCTGGTAGTGGAAACGGACCAGACCTTCGGCATTGTCGTCCATGGCCCAGAGATTCCGCTGCAAGAGGATGCGGCAGACGGCCAGATCAGTGGCCGAAAACCCGCCCTGCTGCAGGACGGCGAGTTGGCGACCGATCTCGGCCCGCACCTGCGGGTATGCCCTTGGCTCTATACCTGCCTCGATGAACAGCAGCCCGCACAGGGATTCGAGCTGGCTGCCGATATGGTAACACAGCCCGGCGGATTCCCGCACCTGGCGAAAGAGCAGCGACTGTGCGTCGCCGCCGAGTAGGGCGTTGCAGAGCAGTAGGGCCGGGTAGTCGGCGTCGGCCATGTTGATGCCGGTGCGGTACCCGAGGACCAGGCGGCCCTGGCTGACCTCGTGGGGCTCGAAAAGCTCCCGTGGCCCGGCCAGCGGCGGGCAGGGCGCCGGTGGTGGGTGGGCTTGTCCTTCGGGCCGGCGCTCCCAGCAGACGAGGTCGTGCTCAAGCTGTTCGCCGATACCCGGCGCGGGTTGGCCGCTGATGAAAACCGCCATGGGGGCGGTGGCCAGCAGTTGCCGGTGGCTGTTCAGCAGGCGGCGGGCGTCGATCCCCCGGTAATCCGCCGGGTCGCCATGGGCCGGCAGACCGCAGGGGTCGTCGCCGCACATGAGTTCCAGGCAGCGCCGGTGGGCATAGGCACTCTTGTCGTTGTTCAGGCTGCGGATATAGGCGGCCAGGGCCTGTTTCTCCTGGCGCAGGTAGTCCCGCCTGAACCCGCCCTCTTCCGTTTCAGGGTCGGCCAGGACCTCCCCCAGGACAGCCAGGCCGGGGGCGAGTACATCCTCGCCCTTGGGAAGGAAGCGGGAGGCGACCACCTCCAGGCCCAAGTGGAGCAGTTGGTGGTCGCCCAACGCTTCGACCTCGACGGAGAAGTTGGCGCCAAAAAGCTCGTCGAGAAAGGCGTTGAGCCGTTGCAGGTCGGGTAGGCGCCGGGTTCCCCGTTCGAGTAGGCGGCCGATCAGCGCCAGGCGGGTATGGGCGCCGCGCCGCAGCACGGTGGAGAGGAAGAGGTCCACCCGGGTGGTCTTGAAGCGTTCGTCGGCGTGGAGGTACAGGCTGAGGTCGCGGCCCAGACGCTGGAGGGTGAAATCGCCGCCGGCCATCTCCCCTACTGCAGCCGCTTGCGGTATTCGCCCAGCTGGTAGAAGGTCACGTGCTTGAAGTCCGCAAACCCTTCCGCCAGCACGAAGCCTTCGTTGGTCAGGGTGACGAAGCGGTTGCGGACCAGGGTTTCCATGACGATCTCGAGGAAGGTCTGCGAGTTGCGCGAAGCCCGGTTGATGTACGGGGAATTGCGCTGCCGGGCAAACAGCTCCTCCCAGGAGAAGGGGCGCCCGATTTCGGGCTGTAGTTGCGGGTCGAAAAAGAGATAGATCACCCCGATCTGCTGGGGTTGCAGGTACCGCACGATATCGCGCAACAGGACCCAGAGACCGCCAAAACGCCGGCTTGCCCGTTCGTAGTCGTTGAGCTCGACATAGTGGGACCGTTCGGCCTGGAACTCTGCGGGAGGCACGAAGATCGGGTGCTCCTCGGTGTAGCCCTCCATAAAGGCCTCGACCCGCCGGTCGGGCGCGGCGCCGGTATAACAGAAATCGAGCCTGGGCACTTCCCTTTCCACCTGGGTTGGGCGGACGTAGAACTTGTGGTTTTCGTACCGCCCCACCTCCTGCTGCAGATGCCGCCGCACGATCTCGATGCGGTTGCGGTGGGAGCTGTGGTACAGGCCGTCCTCGCGCAGGTATTGGACCAGGCTCTGATAGACCACACACTGGCCCACCTCGAGCAGGTTGCGGTCGTGACAGAGAAAACTACAGTCGCTGCCGGCAAAGGCGTCGGCGAAGGCCCGTCGTATGCTTTCGCGTTCCCGCGGCCGGGCGTCCGCCTTGGAGAAGTGCACCAGGATGCGGTCGATGCGGCCCGACGCCAGGCCCCGTTCCTGACTGGCTTCGAAGAGCTCGAAGGCGCTGCGGATCAACGCGGCCTGGCTGGCCCACCGGAAGGCCAGGCGCCCCACCTCGACGCGGGTGGCAACGCCGATGCCCTGGATATCGGTCTGCATCTGCGCCTTGCCGCCGTACCGACCGAGCATCCAGGTGACGCGGGAATGCTCCTTGGCCAGGGCCGAAAAGTCGTTGCGCACCTTGCGCGAATACTGGAAATGGGCGCTGGGTTCAAAATGGGCGATGATGTCGAAGACAGTGGCCATCGGTCTAGGCTACCTGCGCCAGGCGTTCGATGCGTTCGTCCCGCAGGCGTTTCTGTTCCTTGGCCCATTCGGGGTCGTACAGTTCGCGGTAGAGCCCTTCCTCTAACATCAATTCGTCGTGTTTGCCGACCTGTTCCACCCGCCCCGCCTTGAGCACCACGATCTGGTCGGCGTTTTTGATCGTCGACAGCCGGTGGGCGATGATGAAGGTGGTGCGGTCCTTCATCAGATGCTGCAACGCCTCCTGCACCTTGGCCTCGGAGACGGTGTCCAGCGCCGAGGTGGCCTCGTCGAGGATGAGGATCCGCGGGTTGCGGATGAGCGCCCGGGCGATGGCGATTCGTTG
>JADZBP010000233.1 GCA_020852055.1 Candidatus Latescibacterota bacterium | reverse complement strand
CCTGGCGGGCCAGTTGGGCGGCGGCGCGGTTGATCTGGGCTACCTGGTCCTGGAGCTGGTAGTCCTCCAGCGAAACCGGGGTGGCGTTGAAGGTGTTAGTCTCGATGAGATCGGCCCCCGCCTCGAGGAAGGCGCGGTGGATGCCGCCTATCAGCGCGGGCTGGGTCAGGCAGAGCAGGTCGCTGCAGCCGCGCAGGTCCACCGGGTGGGCGGCGAAGGCCTGGCCGCGGTAGTCGGCCTCCTGCAGCGAATGGGTCTGGATCAGGGTGCCCATGGCGCCGTCGAGCAGCAGGATCCGCTCGGCGCGCAGGGCGCGCAGTTGTAGTCCGGCAGGGGTTGTTTTCATGGCCTTAACCTAAGGGATTGTAGGTTAAATGTCAATATCAAGATTTATTGATATATAGGCCAGTGCCGGCGGAAATCCGCGGGTTCCTCAGAAAACTGAGGCGGTGCGCAGCGGGCGTGGTGGGGTTGGCACCCCGGCAAAGCCCGGTGGAACAGGGCAATGCCGATCCTGCCAGGACCTGGCACGGGGATTGCAGAGTTTCGGGGTGTTGCCGCTTTTCACCCCACACCATGAGGAGGTTGTTATGAGGATCATCGCTACCCTGGGCCTGGCGGCCCTGGTCTTTGCGGCTGGCTGCAGCGATCGCGACAGCACCGCGCCCACGGCACCGGAACCCGCCGGCAAGTTGGTCGTCTCTAAGACCAAGGCCGGCGGCATGAAGGGCCGACCGCGGACGCCGGGCGGGCCCACCACTGGCTTGCTCAAGATGGAGGAGTTGCGCTACGACCGGCCCATCGTGGTCGAGCGGACCACCGGCAAGGTGCAGCTGCAGTTGGAGGAGATCCAGGATTCCCGCTGCGCCGAGGGGGTCACCTGCATCTGGGCCGGGGAAGCCAAGGTCACCATCCTGGCCCAGGACGAGGGGGAAACCCAGCCCCACCGCCTGGTCCTCACCCTGGGCGACCCGAAGGCCAGCCAGGGCAAGACGGGCAAGTTTGCGGTGCAGCTCTTCGCCGTCAACCCGTACCCCAAGGCCGACGCGCCCACGGCCCGCGAGGACTACGCGGTGATGGTCGGGGTGCTGCCCATCGGCGAGGAAGGCCAGATCATCACCTACTGAGATCCAAAGCGGCGCGCCGTGTTTGACGCAACACGTCCGCCGTCGGGGGCCCCGGAGCGCCTGCTCCGGGGCCTTGCTGTTTGTGGACCCGGGTCCGTTCTTTTTCCGGAGCATCTTACCCTCCAGAGAAAGGAAAGGGCCATGGGCAAGTTGAAGGTGGGCATCATCGGGGTCGGCGGCATCGCCGGCACCCACGTGCCGGGCTGGCAGGCCTCGGAACACGCCGAGTTGGTGGCCGGCAGCGACATCCGCGGCGACGCGTTGAAGGCCTGGGGCGAGAAGAACGGCGTGAAGAAGCTGGTCGCCAAGCCCGAGGAGCTCTTCGCCGACCGCGACCTCGACATCATCGACATCTGCACCCCCAACCGCTACCCCGCCCCCCTGGCCATCGCCGCGCTCAAGGCCGGCAAACACGTGATCTGCGAAAAGCCCCTGGCGCCCACGCCCAAAGAGGTGCGGCAGATGATCGCCGCCCGCGACAAGGCCAAGAAGATGCTGATGACGGCGCAGCACTTCCGCTTCCAGGGCAGCTCCAAGGCGCTCAAGGACGAACTCGATGCCGGGGCCCTGGGCGAGATTTACCACGCCCGCAGCTGGATGTTGCGGCGGGGCGGCGCGCCGGTGGGTCCGGGTTTCATCCAGAAGAAGCACAGCGGCGGCGGGCCCTGCATCGACATCGGGGTGCATATCCTCGACCTGACCCTGTGGCTGATGGGCAACCCGCAGCCAGTGGCGGTCAGCGGGGTGGCCAAGGCGCCGCTGGCCCATCTGCCGGGGGCTTTCAGCCAGTGGGGCCGCAAACCCATCCCCAAGGATTTCGACGTCGAGGATTTTGCCGCGGCGATGGTGCGCTTCGAGAACGGCGCCACCCTCATGCTCGAGGTGAGCTGGCTCTTGCACCACGACGTGCAGGGCGAGGATATGCAGATGTGGCTCTACGGCACCAAGGGCGGCTCGCACTGGCCGCGCTGCGAGATCTACGAGGCCAACAACAAGACCCGCCAGTACTACAACCGCAGCCTCAAGATCATGCACCAGACCCTGGAGCCCCACGCCCAGGAATGTGTGGAGTTCGCCCAGGCGGTGGTGGAGGGCAAACCCTCGCCGGTGCCGGCCGAGCAGTCGCTGCAGGTGATCCAGATCCTCGACGGCATCTACCGCAGCCAGGAAGCCAACAAGGAAGTGCGGATCTAGAAAGGGAGCGCAGATGCGGATCCTGGTTAGCGGCGGGGCCGGGTACATCGGCAGCCACACGGTCAAGGAGCTGCGGCACAGCGGGCACGAGGCGGTGGTCTTCGACAACCTGTCGGCCGGGCATCGCCAGGCCCTGGGCGGCAGCGAGCTTTTTGTCGGCGATCTGGCCGATCCGGGGTCCATCCGCCGCTGCCTGGAGCATTTCCGGCCCGAGGCGGTGGTGCACTTCGCCGCCAGCATCTTTGTCGGCGAGTCGGTCAGCGCCCCGGCCAAGTACTACCGCAACAACGCGGTGGGCAGTCTCAACCTGCTCGAGGCCCTGGTGGAGGGCGGGGTGCAGGGCATCGTTTTTTCCTCGACCTGCGCGGTGTACGGCGAGCCCCGTTTCCTGCCCCTCACCGAGGAGCACCCGCTGGCCCCGGCCAATCCCTACGGCCACTCCAAACGCTTCGTCGAGCAGATGCTGGCCGATTTCCGCACCGCCTACGGGCTGCGCTCGGTGTGCCTGCGGTACTTCAACGCCGCCGGCGCCGACCCGGAGGGGGTACTGGGGGAGGATCACCACCCGGAGACCCATCTCATCCCCCTGGTGCTGCGCGGGGCGCTGGGCAGTGAGCCCTTGAAGGTTTTCGGCGACGATTACGAGACCCCGGACGGCACCTGCACCCGCGACTATATCCATGTGCAGGACCTGGCGCGGGCGCATGTGCGGGCGGTGGAAAGGCTGGGGGAGGGCTGGGCGGGGGAGCCGCTGAACCTGGGCTGCGGGCGGGAGTATTCGGTGCTGGAGGTGATCCGGGCGGCCGAGCGGGTCACGGGGCGGACCATCGCCTACCAGGTGCACCCGCGCCGACCCGGCGATGTGCCGCGCCTGGTGGCCGACAACCGCCGGGCCGAAGCGGCGCTGGGCTGGCAGCCGGAGTGGACCGACCTGGAGCAGATCGTGCGCAGCACCTGGGAGTGGATGCAGGCCCACCCCCAGGGCTACGGCGCTTAAGAAGCTGTTTCACAACCCTCTCTTGGCTTCGCCCGGCTGCAAGCGGCGTGGTCGGCGTTGCCCTCATTCGGCGTATCTCAATCAATAAGCCTACTTCGGGCGCCTTGCCCACGCCACTTTCGCTCGGGCTCGGGCCGACAGACCGAGTTATGAAACAGCTTCTAACGTTTCTTGGACTGTTTCTCGTAGTAGGCGCGGAATTCCCAGCTCTCTTTGATCTTGCGCCACCAGGCCTCGTTGGCCCGGTACCAGTCCACGGTCCGGGCCAATGCCTTTTTCAGGTCGTGGCGGGGCTGCCAGCCCAGGGCGCGGATCTTGGCGCAGTCGAGGGCGTAGCGCAGGTCGTGGCCGGGGCGGTCCTTGACGTATTCGATCAGGCTGTGCGGCTTGCCGAGGAGGTCGAGGATCTGTTTGGTCAGCACCTCGCCGTCGGCGTCGTTGTCGGCCCCCACGTTGTAGACCTCGCCGGGCTGGCCCTGGTGCAGGACCAGGTCGATGGCCTCGCAGTGGTCGCTGACGTAGAGGTGGTCGCGGATGGCGGTGCCCTTGCCGTACACCGGCAGGGGCAGGTCGTCGATGGCGTTGGTGATGAAGAGCGGCACCCTTTTCTCAGGGTACTGGCAGGGGCCGATGTTGTTGGAGGCCCGGGTGATCAGCACCGGCATGCCGTAGGTGACGAAGAAGGACCGCGCCATCAGGTCGCCGGCGGTCTTGCTCACCGAGTAGGGGTTGCGCGGGGCCGGGGGTGAGGCCTCGGTCCAGGGGGCTTCGGTGGGGGCCAGGGAGCCGTAGATCTCGTCGGTGCTCACCTGTAGAAAACGTTTCACCTGGTGGCGGCGGGCCGCGTCGAGCAGGGTGTAGGCGCCCAGGGCATTGGCTTGCATGAACTCCTGCGCCCCCATGATGCTGCGGTCCACGTGGCTCTCGGCGGCGAAGTTGACCACCAGGTCCACGCCCTTCATGAGGTGGTCGACCAGCTCGGGGTTGGCGATGTCGCCGCGCACAAAAAGGTGGCGCGGATTGTCGGCCACGGACTGGAGATTGTCGAGGTTGCCGGCGTAGGTGAGCTTGTCGAGGTTGAGGATGCGGTAGTCAGGGTACTTGGCGAGCACGTGCAACACGAAGTTGCTGCCGATGAAGCCGGCGCCGCCGGTGATCAGCATGGTCTGCATTTTTTATTGGCTCCAGTTGTTATGGTGCCAGGGAATGACCCGTTCCGGGCGTTCCCAAGGCGCGTCCTTCCCGCCCTGCTCGCTTCGCTCCGCTCTCCCCACAACCCCTCACGCGGACTTCCCATCCCAACCGCTCCCCAGAGAAAGCCCTCCAGGGTCATCTCCCTGGTGCAGCCAGACCCAAGCGCGCCAGGAGAGGAGCGACCATGGTCTCGATGGGCTGCGTGCCGTCGAGCACCAGGTGAGCGAAGGCGCGGGTGGGCAGCAGGTGTTGCTGGCACATGGGACGCACCTGGCGGGTGTATTGTTCCAGGATCGAGTCGCGGCTGCGGCCCCGCTCGGCGGTGTCGCGGGCCAGGCGGCGCTCCAGGCACAGCGCGTCGGGCGCCTCGACAAAGATAAGGGTGTGGCAGAGGCGGCGCACCTCTTCCCAGTACAGGGCGAAGAGGCCCTCGAGCAGAATCCACGGGGCCGGCTCCACCCGCCGGGGTTGGGCGGCGCGCAGGTGTTCGGGGAAGAGATAGACAGGTTGGTCTACGGCCTGGCCCTGCGCCAGTGCGGCGAGGTTGCCCAGCAGCAGGGGCAGGTCGAGGGCAGCGGGTTCGTCGAAGTTGAAATGGTGGCGTTCGGCCAGGGGCAGTTGGGCCAGGTCGCGGTAGTAGGCGTCCAGCGAGAGCAACAGGGCGCCGCCGGGCAACTGGTCGGCCAGGTAAGAGGCCAGGGTGGACTTGCCGGCGCCGGAAGGCCCGGCGATGGCGATCAGGTGGGGAATCATCGCCGGCGGCGGGCTTCCAGCCAGGCAGCGAGGTCGGCGGCGCTGCGGGTGTTGAGCACCTCGGCAGGCCGCAGCCAGGCCTTGCGGGCCAGGGCCAAGCCCAGCTCGTCGAAGGCGAACTGATCCACGCTGTGGGCATCGGTATTGATGGCGATGGGCACCCCCAGATCGGCGGCCTGCCGCAGGTAGCGCCAGTCCAGGTCGAGGCGGTAGGGGTTGGCGTTCAGCTCGATGGCCACCCGGTGGGCGGCGGCGGTCTCGATCACGGCCTCCACGTCGAGGGCGTAGGGCTCGCGTTCCAGCAGCAGCCGGCCCGTGGCGTGGCCCAGGATGGCGGCACAGGGATGGGCCAGCGCGCGGCAGATGCGGCGGGTCATCTCCTCCCGTTTCAGCCCGAAACGGGAGTGCACCGAGACCACCACCAGGTCGAGTCCCTCCAGCACCGCATCCTCGTAGTCCAGTTCCCCCTCGGCCAGGATATCCGACTCGATGCCGGCCAGGATGCGGAAGGGGGCGAGCACCT
>JADZBP010000232.1 GCA_020852055.1 Candidatus Latescibacterota bacterium | reverse complement strand
GCTGGTCGCGCCCCCTGGCGGAGGCGGGCCTGTAACTGGTCGACAAACACGACTCCGCCTCGCCGCCTTCGCTGGAGGAGCTGTGCCGCGCCGAGGATACGGTGCTCTTCGTGCTCGAATACCGCGACGGACTCACCGCCGCCCTGCTGCAACCCAACAGCTACGGCGGCCACGTGCGGGGCTGGGGGTACGCGGCGCGGGTGGGCGGCCAGGTGCAGGCCACCGGTTTCCACTCCTGCGGCGATCCCTACCCCCATTTCAGCTACCTGGCCCTCAACATCCAGGACCTCTTCCTCAAAGGCGTGCCGCCCTACCCGGTGGAGCGAACCCTGCTGGTCAGCGGCGCCCTCGACGCCCTGATGGAGTCCCATCACCAGGGCGGGGCGCGCCTCGAAACGCCGCAACTGGCGCTCTCCTACACCGCCGCCGCTGCGGCCCCCATCCGCCCGCGTGGCCCACGGCCCGTGGGCGCCAGCACCCAGCCCATGCACCAGTGGTCCTGAGGCTCAGCAGAGCCGTTTTTCCATCACCGCCCTGAGGATGTCGATGGTGGTGACGATGCCGGCCAGGAGCTCGCCCTCCAGCACGATCAGCCGGTGAATACGGTTGGTGTACATGATGCCCGCCAGTTCGTCGACCGGGGTGTCGGGCCGGGCGGTGATCACCCCGGTGGACATCAGGTCCCGCACCCGCCGGTCGTCCTCCGGCTCAATGCGCATCACCTCCCAGTTGTCGGGATGGATGTCCACATGGGTGTGGTAGTCGGTTTCGGTCACCGGCGCCTGGCCCAGCACCATGTCCCCCAGCAACACGTCGGTGGCGGAGATCACCCCGACCAGGGCACCACCCGCGTCGACCACCGGCACCCCGCTGATCCGATGGTCGTAGAGCAGCTCGACCAGATCGGCGATGGACAACTCCTCCTGCACCGAAATGACCTCGCGCTGCATGATATCTGCCGCGGTCACCGCCATAGAATCTCCTTTTTTACCGTCATGCCAAAAGGTGCGCCCGGCCCGACCCTCCCAGGATAGCCAGACCACTCAGCCGTTCGAGTATCTGCGGATCGCGCTGCCAGGGCACCGGCGGGCCGGCGGCCGCCTGGCACCTGAAGGCCATCTCCCCTTCCGTCTGCACCACCGAGATCACCATCTGCCGCACCGGCTCCTTGAGCCGGCCGATCAACTTCAGGTGGAAAACCCCCGGATCGTGGGCCAGCACGTAGACCACCCCCTCGGGCACCAGCGGCGCACTTTCCCGGGCCCGTTCCGGGTCGAGGAACACCACCTCCATCTGGAAGCGGCGGTCCAGCAGGCGGGGCGCCTCGGGCTTCTTCTCCATGCCCTTGAACATCTGCTCCAGGGCCTTCTGCCTTTCCTCGATGCCCTCCTGGTACAACCCGACGTAGTGGGCCACCTGCTCGGCGAGCTGGGCCTTGATTGCCCCCACCGTGGTCTCGTGCCCGGCGCGGTCCCGGACCTTTTTTTCCAGGTCTCCCGCTTCGAGGCGCCGCACCAGCTCCAGCGACACCCCCGGATACATGGTGCCACCCACCACCACCTGGATGCCCTCGCCCGCCTCCGCCGCCTCGCCGTCGCTCTGCTGCACCAGCCGCGCCAGATCGGCGACCTGCCGCCGGGCGTCGGCCACTTCCTGTTCCAGCCGTTGCCGATCCTTGGCCGCCTGCAGGAACTGGACCAGCAACTGGCGCTCGAGTGGATGCTGGGGCACGCGTTTCTCGCCGCGCATGAAGGCCGCCCAGTACGCGCTCTTGGCCGACTTCTTTTCCATGCCCGCCTGGTGGGTCTCGAGGGCGCGCATCCGCCCTTCCAGTTTCTCGCGTTCGACCTGCAGCCGGTAGCGGTCCTGCTCGTGGGGCTTCCCGCCCGCCTCGCCCAGGTGGACCCGGGTGGTGGTCCCCGCTTCGTTGCCCAGGTCGCCGGCCACCTGCAGGCGGGTGCCGCACACCACCAAGCCGCCGGAGAGGTTGCCGTCGACCAGGATCTCCTCGCGGGCCTCCAGCGCCGCGCCCCGCGCGTCCTCCCGCACCAGCACCACCGCGGCGCTGACGTTGCGCCCCAGCACCTCGCGGGCGGCAAAGAGCCCCGCCACCTCCAGGTGCGAGCGTTCCAACTGGCTGTGGATCTGGCGCTGGGCCGTGCCCTCCTGCAGGTCCAACTCGCCGTCGAGATAGGAGGCCGGCAGGGGCCGGCCCGCCACCTGCCCGCGCACCAGCAGATGCCGCGCCCGCACCCTGGCGGTGGCCTCCACCACCCCGGGCTCCGCGCCGTCGCCGACAAAAACATCCTCGGAGGTCTGGAGCGCGGCCCCGTTGCCGATCAGGCGGCGCACCAGCACATTGACCGCGGCCACCCCCGAACGGGGCAGGTCGCCGGTGGCCATACTCACCTCGTCTACCGCCAGTTCCTGCACCACCCGGACCCGGCCCTTCTGGTCCTCGCGGTACACCCCGTCGAGGGCGGCCAGCAGCTTCTGGGCCTGCACCTCGGTGTTGAGTCCGGCGATGGTTTGCAGGCCCACATCCTCGGGAGGGTGTTTGGGTTCGACCGGCTCACCCCGCACATTGACCCCCGGTCTGCCGGCCACGGGTGCATGGCGCAGGACCAGCACCTCCCCCTTCTTGACCTGATGCACCTGCCGCAGCGCCTGTTGCTGCTCCTGCGGGGCGAGCAGGCGCAGGGCCACCCCCTGGGGATTGCGCACGTACTCGAGCCTGCCGTCCTCCCCTACCACCGGCTGCTCCCCCTGGGCAATCTTGGCGGTGGCCATGGCGCCGGTCCCCTGCAGCACCTGGTCCACAAAGGAGTCGATGGCCTGGGCGATCTTGTCGTCGTCGATGCCGTAGCTGATCCCCTGGCACCCCATCTCGGCCTGCACCTGGCGGCGCAACAGGGTGCGCAGTTCCCGCTGCAGGCCCGGGTCCTCGAGCAGACCCTTGATCATTTCGGGGTTGGGGGTTTTGATGCCCAGAGCCGCGGCCTGGCCGGCCTCGTAGACCACCGCCTTGACAAAGCAGGGCAGCGGCCGGCCCTGCCACATCAGCAGGTCGGCCCGCCGCTGTTGCCGGGGGGCGGGGTCCTGGCTCACTTCAGGGCTTGGGTTTCAGCGCCCGGCCCGCGCCTTTGGCGTCGTACGCCCCCACCATGCCGGCCCCCTGCCCGTCGCAACTGAGCTGCACCACCCCCTGGCCGGCGCCGTTGAACAGGTCGACGATGCCGCCGTTGCCGGCGGCGTCCACCCCGGCCGAAAGCACCGTGCGCTCGGACCCCGAAAAGAGCAGAAACTGCCCATGGCCCTGTTTGTCGGCTCCGGCGGAGACCAGCGGCCGCTGTTTGCGGGAGCCCACCAGCAGCCGGCCATTGCCGTCGGCGTCCACCACCGCCGAGAACACCCCCTGGTCGGTGTTGGAACTGATCAGCATCTGGCCATTGCCGCGCTCGTCGGCCCCGGCGACAAAGACCTGTTTGTCGGCCCGCGAGTTGAGGGCCAGGCGCCCGTTGCCCTCCCCATCCTCACCCACGCTGCACATCACCCGTCCCTGGTCGTCGACGACCAGCAGATCGCGGGTGCGCACCACCTGAAAGTCCTGCACCGCCGGCTGGCCGGTGGCTCCCAGCGACAGCAGCGCCACCAGACCTGTTCCCAGGGCGGCGGCAAGAAGGCGCAATTGTCTGATCTGCCGCTCCAGAGCGGTCAGTCGTTGTTCGATTTCCATGATCTCCTCATGCTGCGGTTTGGCCCGTGTAATGCGTCCTGTGCTCCAGGCGCACAAAGTATCATATTCGCTGCCCCCGATCAAGGCGCCGGCCCCCTTGTCGGCACCCCCCTTTCCACCTTAGGTTTGGGGCAACCTGAGCCAGGAGGGTCCGATGACCAAGCCCAAACCGATCTTCGCCACCGACCGCCGCATCCGCCTCGGGATCTGGGGCCTGGGCCGCGGTCTGTCCTTTTTCAACACCTGCCGCGCCCTCAACATGGACGTGGTGGCGGGCTGCGACTACAACCTGCACATGCGCCAGCGCTTCGCCCAGCTCAACCCCGGCTCCTACGTCACCGACGACGTGGAGCATTTCCTCGCCCAGGATTTCGACGCGGTGCTGCTGGCCACCTACTGCCCGGCGCACGCCGACGACGCCATCCGCTGCCTGCAGGCGGGCCGGCACGTGCTCTCCGAGGTGACCAGCTTCCACACCGTCGCCGAGGGGGTGCGCCTGGTCGAGGCGGTGGAGGCCAGCGGCAAGGTCTACAACCTGGCCGAGAACTATCCCTTTTCAGCGGCCAATATGTGGCTGGCCCGCAAATGGAGCGAGGGCCTCTTCGGCGAGCTGATGTACGCCGAATACGAATACGTGCACGAGTGCCGCACCCTGGCCTACACCTACATCGACGGCGAACCCATCAACCCGGGCAACCAGGCCCATTCCTGGCGCAGCTGGCTCAACTTTCATTACTACAACACCCACTCCCTGGGCCCGATGATGCACATCACCGGGCTGCGCCCCACCCGGGTCACCGCCCTGCCCTCCACCCCCCGGCTGGCCGGGTACCTCATGCCCGGCCGCGAAGGCATGGGCGGGGCCACCCCCTCGCTGATCTCGATGTCCAACGGTTCGGTGGTGCGCAACCTGATGGGCGCCACCACCAACGACAGCCACCAGCAGCGGCTGTGGGGCACCCTGGGCGCCGCTGAACTCGTCGACGGCCAGCTCCGCCTGCGCCTGGGCGCCGCCGGCCAGGCCCCCAAATACCCCGTGATACCGCACTGGGACGAGCTGGGGGAGCAGGCCGCCAAGGCCGGCCACGGCGGCGGGGATTTCTGGACCCTCTACCACTTTGCCCGCCACATCATCGAAGGCGAGCCGGCCTTTTTCGACGTGTACCGGGCCGCCGACTGCACCCTGCCCGGCATCCTGGCCTACCGCTCCTCCCTGGCCAACGGCCAGCCCTTCACGGTGCCCGACCTGCGCGACCCCCGGCAGCGCGACGCCTGCCGCCAGGACCACTTCGCCCAACCCCGCTTCGACCACCGGCACGGGCTCTTCCCCGCTGAGCAGGACCTGGAATTAACCACCCGCTTCTCCCTCACCATGCGCGACCTGATCCGCACCTCCACCGCCTATCGGGCGGACCGCGACTGGCGGCAGGTGCAGGGCGACCTGGCCGAGCCAGCCCGGATCCTCGAGGTGATAGACCGCCTGCTCGAATCCCTGCCGCGCCTGCAGGTGGTGCGCCCCGTGGCCCGCAAACTCATCGAAGCCTACCCCGGCAGCCCCGCCGCCGGGGTGCTGGGCGAGATGCTCGCCCTGTGCGACGACGAGGGCCTGGACCACGCCAACTTCGCCGCCGCCCTGAAACAGGAGCGCCGCCAGATGGCCCAACGCCTGAGCCGCAGCGCCAAACCCGGCACGACCAAGAAAGCCAGCGCGAAAAAGGCCGCCAGGCCCGCCGCCAAAAAGAAGGCGAAACAGCCGGCCACCGCGAAGCCCGCCGCGAAAAAGGCCGCCAAACCAGTGCCGAAGAAGGCCGCCGCCACAAAGAAAGCCGCCCCGAAGAAGGCCAGCGCCGGAAAGAAGCCCGCAACCACCAAAGCAGCGCCAAAAAAGAAACCAGCCCCAAAGAAAACAGCAAAGCGCAGGAAGTAGACGTTGTCACCAAACCACGGAGATACCGCGATGGAAATCAGCCGGGCCGCGTACGACCATTACTGGGAAAAAGGCTGGGCCGTGGTCGAGGGGGTGTTCAGCCCTCAGGAGACCGAAGCCCTCGCCCAGATTGCGCTGACCGTGGCCGAGGGGGAACTCGTCACCGACCAGTCTGCTTTTGCCGCCGATCACGCCGCCGACGGCCAGATCGCCCCGCGCAAGATCGCCGCGCCCTTCACCAAACACCCCGCCTTCTGCGCCTTTTCCCTCGACCCCCGGCTCACCGGCCTGGTCGCCGGCCTGCTGGGCCAGCCCGCGCTGCTGGCCACCGATCAGATCTTCATGAAACCGCCCCGTTTCGGCTCGGCCAAACCCTACCATCAGGACAATTTTTATTTTCGTCTCACCCCGCCCGACCAGGCCCTCACCGCCTGGATCGCGCTCGACGACGTGGACGAGCAGAACGGCTGCCTGCGCTATATCGCGGGTTCCCACCGCGGCCCCATCCTGCCCCACACCCCGGTGCCCGGAGAGCCCTATAACCTGGTGCCCGACCCCGCCCTCATCGACCTGCACCTCGAGGTCCTGGCGCCGGTGGGCAAAGGCGGGGTGATCTTCCACCATTCCCAGGTGCTCCATACCTCGCACCGCAACGAGTCCAACCGCTGGCGCCGCGGCTACGCCACCCACTGGGTCACCGCCCAGGTCACCAGCGCCAACACAACCCTCGACTACGCCTACTACCTGCGGGAGGACTACCCCAAGACTTCCGGTTAGGTATCTACCCCTTGCTGCCCGTCGTGGCGATGCCCTGGATGAAGGTCTTCTGCGCCACAAAGAAGAGCAGGATCACCGGGGCGGTGAACAGGGTCGCCGCCGCCATCAGCTGCGCCCACTTGCCCCCGTAGCTGGACATGAACTGCTGCAGCCCGTACGCCAGGGTATACCGGGCCGGGTCGTTGAGGTAGAGCAGCGGCCCGAAGAAATCGTTCCAGGTACCCAGAAACTGGAACAAGGCGCAGGTGGCCAGCACCGGCCGCGAGAGCGGCAGCACGATCCGCCAGAAGATATCCCACTCCCCCGCTCCTTCCAGCCGCGCCGCCTCGGCCATCTCCTCGGGCAGGGTCAGAAAGAACTGCCGCATCAGGAAGATGAAGAAGGCCGAGCCAAAGAAGGAGGGCACCACCAGGGGCAGGAAGGTGCCGTACCAGCCCAGGGCGCTGAACAGGGCGAAGGTGGGGATCATCGTCACCTGCCCGGGCAGGGCCATGGTGGCCAGCAGCAGGGCGAAGAGCCCTTCCCGCCCCCTGAAACGCAAGCGCGCAAACCCATACGCCACCACGGCACTCGACAGCACTGTGCCCGTCACGTTGCAGGCGCACAACACCAGGGTGTTCTTGATGTAGGTCGCCAGCGGCACGGAGCGCAGTGCCTCCGGGTAGTTCTCCCAGCGCACCGGGCCGGGGATCAGGTTGCCCAGCGAGACCGGCGATAGGCTGCTGCCGGCGCGGGGAAAGATCTGGGCCTCACCCTTGAGCGAGGTGGATACCATCCAGACCAGCGGCAACAGATAGGGCAGGGCCAGCAGGAGCAGCAATCCGTGGCCCAAAAGGCGATGCCCGGTGGGCAGCTCCTTCATCCCCCCAACCTCCGGCGGCGCGCTACCTCCTGCGCCACCTCCCGCTCCAGGTCCTGGAGCGCCTGCTCCGGGGTTTTCATCCCGCGCATGGCGTAGTCGTCAGCCCGCTGGAGCATATCCCAAAGAAAGACCTGGTACGGCACCGGCGGCGTCGGTTTGATCTGGGCGCTGGGCAACACCTCGAGGAAGGTGGCGAACTGGGGGTACTTCTGGACGTAGGCCCGGTAGATGGGCGACTCGGCCACCAGCCGGGTAAAGGGCAGCCAGCCGCCCCAGGTGTAGAACTCGGCGGCCCGCTCCGGCTGCTCGATGCCCGACCCGAACTTGATGAACTCCCAGGCCCCCTGCACCTGGCGGGCCCCCCGCGGGATGATCATAAAATTCCCATTGGACCAGCCGGCCTGCCCGACCCCCCCGCGGGGCGGCGGAATGGGCGCGGTGCCGTAGCGCAGTTCCGGCGCGTACCGGGCCAATTGCTCCACCCGCCACTGCCCGTCCACCGTAATCGAGTATTGCCCGCTGATGAAGGGCCACTCGGTGGCTAAGCCGCCGGTGTTGAGAGAAGCGTTGAAGCGCACCACCTGGTCAAAGCCGTAGTGCCGGCGGCATTGGGCCAGATACTCCAGCGCCCGGCGGTTGGCCGGCGTGTCCAGCACTACCTGCCCCCCCCCGTAGAAACCGCCGCCGAAAAGCGGGGCGTACATCGCCAACCCCTGTGGCAGAAAACCCAGGCGGGTGAGGTTTCCCTGGCTATTGGTGCGGCTGAGGCGCAGCCCCCAATCCCACAGGGTTTCCAGGTCGCGCGGGAAGTCCTGCGGGTCCAAGGCCTCCTCCTCCAGCTGCTGCGGGTTGTAGTAGCAGGCCCAGACATTGATGCCGGTGGTCACCCCGTACAGGTGCCCCTGGTACATGCCGATCTTCAGGGCCACCGGATAGGCGACCTCCTGCACCCCCTGCCACTGCGACGCGCTCATCAGGCTATCCAGCGGCACCAGCAAAGCCTCGTCGGCCCAGGCGGGGATCACCTGGTTCCACTGCGCCATACAGTCGGGCGGGTCGCCGCCGGCCACCGAGAGCAGGAATTTCTGGTCGGCGCTGGCCCCCGGCACCGAGAGGGCGATCAGTTCGTAGCGGTCCTGGCTCTGGTTGAAACGCGCGGCGATGCGGTCGACCACCTCCTTCCACTCCCCGCTCCACATATGCCAGAAACGCACCGGCACCCGCTCCGGATATTGGCGCGGCTGCGGCTCGGGCAGGGCAAAGGCCAGGAGGAGCAGCACCCCCAGGCCCAGCAGGAGTGCTACCCGCCCGTAGGTGCGGCGGGGCCGGGCATCGGTCTCACTCATAATGCACCCAGCGCCGGTGGGTCTTGAACAGGGCCCAGGTGACCCCGGCGACGATCAGGAAGAGCACCCAGGCCATGGCGCTGGCGTACCCCATATCCAGGTAACGCCAGGCCCGCAGAAAGAGGTACAGCGCGTAGAAGAGGGTGCTGTCCGCCGGCCCGCCCTGGGTCATGATATAGGCCTGGGTGAAGTACTGGGAGGCGTGGATCACCCCCATGATCAGGTTGAAGAAGGTGATGGGTGTCAGCATGGGCAGGGTGATGTGGCGGGTGCGCGCCCAGGTCCCGGCCCCATCCACCAGCGCCGCCTCGTAGAGAGAGGAAGGGATATCCTTCAGCCCCGCCAGGTACACGATCACCGTACCGCCCGCACCCCACACCGACATCAGGATCAGGCTCCACATGGCCCAGCGCTCGTCCTGCAGCCAGGCCGGCCCCCGCACCCCGAACACCTCCAGCAAACCGTTGACCAACCCGATCTGTGGATTGAGGATCCAGACGAAGACCACCGAGGTGGCCACCGCCGGCACGATGGAAGGCAGGAAGAAGATGGTGCGATACACGCTGATGCCGCGCAGTTCCAGGCTCAGCAGCAGGGCCAGCCCCAGGGCGGCGGCCAATCCCAGGGGCACCGCCACCGCCGCGTAGAAGAGGGTGTTGCCCAGGGCGTGCCAGAAACGCGGGTCCTCGGAGAAGAGCACCTCGTAGTTGGCCAAGCCCACCCAGGTGGGCGGCGAAACCACGTCGTACCGGCAGAAGGAAAGCAGGATACTCGCCACAAAGGGAAAAGCGGTGAAGCAGGCGAACCCGATCAGCCAGGGGCTGATGAACAGATAACCAATCCAGTTCCTCTTCATCGCTCTTTCTTGGTCCCGGCGCCGGCAGCCCCTATATTCTGGCCCGGCTCCATCATCCCCCAACCTCAAGGCTGAAAATCATGAGAAAAAGCAAGCTCCTCGCCAAGATCCGTTCCGGCCAATCAGCCCGCGTCTGCGCCATGGGCCACTTCCTGCCCTTCTTCGTGCGCTACGCCGCCCACTTCAACTACGACGCCATCTGGTTCGACCTCGAACACCGGGCCATGGACCAGCGCGAGGTGCAGGCCATCCTCGCCCTCTGCCACACCTACGACATCGACTGCATGCTGCGCCCGCCCACCGTCGAGCGCAACAAACTCTACCGCTTCATGGAAGACGGGGCCGCCGGCTTCCTGGTGCCCTTCGTCGACAACGCCGACATCGCCCGCCACCTGGTCAACGCCACCAAGTACCCGCCCGTGGGCAACCGCGGTATCGACGGGGCGGGGCTGGACGCCGACTTCGGCATCGACGCGTGGAGGGCGGGCAGCACCTACTACGAGGACGCCAACCGCGAGACCTTCATCGTCGCCCAGATCGAGACCGTCGAAGGGCTCGAAAACGCCGAGGCCATCGCCGCCGTGCCCGGCATCGACGCCCTCTTCATCGGGCCCGCCGACCTGGGCCGCCGCCTGGCCCTTTCCGGCACCGGCACCACCCTCGCGCAGGCCATCTCCCGCGTCGCCGAGGCCGCCCAGCGCCACCACAAGGCCTGGGGTCTGCCCTCCGGCTCCCCCGAAGACCTGAAGCGCTACAAGCAGATGGGCGCCCAACTGGCCATCTGGGGCGGCGATTTTGCCCTGATGAACGTGCTCAAAACTTGCAGCCAGCAACTCGATGAGGTCCTGGCCGGCTGACCGCCTCCGCGCCGCGCCGGGCCCCCCCCGTCCAAGGGGCCGCCCGGCGCGGGGGAGGTGGCCCCAACGATACCGCCGGCCGGCCGTCTCCGTCAAGGAAATCCACCTTTACAGCCCGGTCCCGCCGTCCTAGATTAGGACCACATCTACCCTTTGCCAGGAGTCCGGCCATGCAGTACACCATCGCCCGCACCGCCAGTCTCGGTTCCGCCGACGCCAACTGGGACCGCCCCCTCTGGGCCGGGGCCCATACCCTCGAAATCACCAACTTTTCCTGGGAGGATTCCGGGCACCACCCCAAGGTGCAGGCCCGCCTGCTCTACGACGACAACGCCCTGGGCATCATCACCCGGGTCGAGGACCGCTATGTGCGCGCCGTGGCCAAGAAGTTCCAGGACAGCGTCTGCACCGACAGTTGCTGCGAGTTCTTCGTCGCCCCGGTACCCGGTTCCCTGGCCTATCTCAACTTCGAGGTCAACTGCGGCGGCACCATGCTGGTCTTCCGCTGCCCCTCTCCCGAGGAGCGCCAGGCCGGCAAGGAGCAGATCGTGCTCACCGCCGAGGATGAAGCCATGATGCCGGTGGCCCACTCCCTGCCCAAAAACATCGATCCCGAAATCACCGAACCCACTATCTGGACCATCGAATACCACCTGCCCTTTGCCCTCTTCACCAAGTACTTTGGCATCAGCCGGCCGCAGGCAGGCTCCACCTGGCGGGCCAACTTCTACAAGTGCGCCGACCACACCTCGCACCCGCACTGGGGCTCCTGGGCTCCCGTCGGCACCCCCCGCCCCAATTTCCACGTGCCGACCTCCTTCCAGCCGCTCATCTTCGGCTGAGGGAACGCCGCCATGCGCCTGACTCCCCAGCAACTGGCCTTCGCCGACACCTTCGGCTACCTGGTCTTTCCCGGCCTGCTGAAGGCTGAGATCGAGCGGATCACCGCCGAATTCGAGTCCGTCTTCGCCACCTGGGGCGGCGGCCACGGCGGCCGGCCTCACGACGGCACCGCCCGTTCCTGCATCGTGCCCTTCATCGACCAGAACGAATACCTCTCGGCCCTGCTCGACGACGAGCGGGTCGAGGGGATCTTCGCCAGCCTGCTGGGCGAAGACTTCAACTACATCGGCAGCGACGGCAACTTCTACGTGGGTGACACCAACTGGCATTCCGACACCGACTGGAGCGGCAAGATGCGCGGCAAACCGCCCCGCGTCTTCTACAAGATGGCCCTCTACCTCGACCCCGTCACCCGCGAAACCGGGGCCCTGCGGGTGATTCCCGGCAGCCAGCACTGGGGCGACCGCTACGCCGAATCCCTGCAAGAGCACCTGCGCACCGCTCAGGACGACTGGGGTATCAGCGGGGCCCAGGTACCGGCGGTGGCCCTCGAAAGCACCCCCGGCGACGTGGTGGTCTTCAACCAGAACACCAAACACAGTGCCTGGGGTGGCAGCAAACGCCGGCGGATGTTCACCATCAACTGCACCGCCCGCTACGCCGAAGCCGACCTGCCCTACCTGCGCCACGAGATCAGCGCCTTCGCCCGCTTCTGGGCCGATTCGGTCTACGGCCCGGCCATGACGCGCACTGCCGGCCGAGGCCGCCTGGTCCACCTGCAGCAGACCCTCGACCACCAGGGCCACCTGGCCGAGGAGGTGCGTCGGGCCAAAACATCCATGAAAGAACCCTCGCGGGGGTAGACCTATGGCAGACAAGATCCGGGTCGGGGTGGTGGGCGTGGGACGCGGGCAGAGCTTCGCCCAGGGCGCCAGCGCCGGGGTGGGCATGGAGCTGGTCGCCCTCTGCGATCTCTGGGAGGAGAAGCTGCGCGAGGTAGGCCAGCGCTACAGGGTGGCCACCTACACCGATTTCGGGCGCTTCCTCGAACACGACATGGATGCGGTGGTGCTGGCCAACTACTTCCACCAGCACGCCCCCTTCGCCATCCGCGCCCTGCAGGCCGGCAAACACGTGATGAGCGAGACGGCCTCCAACACCACCCTGGCCGAAGGGGTGGCCCTGTGCCGGGCCGTGGAGCAGAGCGGCAAGACCTATATGTTGGCCGAGAACTATCCCTACACCGCCTTCAATCAGGAATTCCGCCGCCTCTACCAGGCCGGCGAGATCGGGCAGGTGCTCTATGCCGAGGGGGAGTACAACCACCCCATGGCCGCCGCTGACCGGCTGCGCATCTCGCCGGGCATGGATCACTGGCGGGCCTGGCTGCCCTCCACCTATTACTGCACCCATGCCCTGGCCCCGCTGGTCTACATCACCGACACCTGGCCGCGCCAGGTCAACGCCCTGTCCATCGCCTGCCCCGCCATCGACGCCCAGACCGTGCGGGTCGCCGACCCCGGCTCAACCATCCTCTGCCGCATGGACAACGGCGCCGTCTTCCGCATCTTCGGGCTGCTGCTGCCCGGGCACAGCAATTGGTACCGCCTGCACGGCGAACGCGGCGCCATGGAACTGCTGCGCGGCCCCGGCTATTTCGGCACTGGCCAGATCCGCGTCTGGCACGAGCAATGGGACCTGCAGCCCGGCCAGGAGGCCGAGCGGGTCTACGCCCCGGACTGGCCCGAACACGGCGACCTAGCCCGCCAGGCCGGCCACGGGGGCGGCGATTTCTGGACCTGTTTCCACTTTGCCAACGCCATCCGCACCGGCCAGCCGCCCTTCCTCGACGTGTACCGCGGGGTGGCCATGTCCTCGGTGGGCATCCTCGCCTGGAAAAGCGCCTTGGAGGAAGGCCGCCCGGTGGCCGTGCCGGATTTCCGCAGCGAAACGAGCCGCCAGCCCTACGAAGACGATCACTGGTCACCCTGGCCCGAACACGCCGGTCCCGGGCAACCGCCCCCCAGCATCCTGGGTTTTGTCCAACCCAGCCCCCAGGGGCAGGCCCTCGCCCGTCAGGTGTGGGCCGAACTGGGGTATCCCCCTGCGTGATGGACCTGTGATGACCAGCCAATACAAACACTGGGCCTGGGTCAACACCGAACCCAACCTGCCCGACGACGACTGGAAACGCCGCCTGGCTCGCATGAAGGAAGCCGGGATCAGCGCCATCCTGCCCGAGATCTTCAACAACCACGCCGCCGCCTACCAGAGTGCCCATCTGCCGGTCCTCGGGCCCTGGCTCGAACAGTTGCTGCCCCTGGCCGGCGCGGCAGGCATCGAGGTCCACGCCTGGATGCACACCATGACCTGTAACATCCCCCGAATCAACGCCGAACACCCCGACTGGTTCGCCATCAACGGGCGCGGCGAATCCGCAGTGGACAAGCCCGCCTACGTGGGGTACTACAAGTTCCTTTGTCCCTCCCAGCCCGGCGCCCAGGCCTTCCTGCAAGAGCGGGTGGAGGAGTTATCCCGGTATGCGGAGTTGGCCAGCATCCACCTCGACTACATCCGTTTCCCCGACGTCATCCTCGCTGCGGCGCTCCAGCCCCAGTACGGCATCGTCCAGGACCGGGAGTACCCCGAGTACGATTACTGCTACTGCGCCCGCTGCCGCGAGGCCTTCGCGCAGCAGACCGGCATCGATCCCCTGACCCTCGCCGACCCCAGCGCCAACCCCCAGTGGCGGCAGTTCCGCTGCGACCTCATCACCCGCCTGGTCAAGGAGATCCTGGCCCCCATCGCCCGCCGGCACGGCAGGCAGGTGACCGCCGCCGTGTTCCCCAACTGGCAGCATGTGCGACAAGAGTGGGCGGTGTGGGAACTGGACGCGGTGCTGCCCATGCTCTACCACAGCTTCTACAAGGAAGATCTGGGGTGGATACGGGAACAGTGCGCGCGCGGGGTCGAATCGCTACGGGGAAGAACGGCGCTGTACAGCGGGCTCTTTGTGCCGGCCCTCAAACCCGAGGAACTGGCCCTGGCCATGCAGGTCTCCATCGAGGGCGGGGCGCAGGGGGTCTCGATCTTCTCGGCCGGCGCCATGAGCGACGCCCACTGGCAGGCCTTCAGCCGCGCGGCACGCCAGCTCTAACCCTCGCCCCACAGGGCGCGGTGGAAAGCCGGCCCGTCCGCCACCGGGTGCCGGGCAAGGAACTGCCGCAGCCGACCGAACTCGTGTAACAGGCAATAAGTGGTCAGCATCTCGGCGACCTCCGCCACTGGCCAGCGGCCGTACCCCTCGACCAGCGCGCGCGATAGCTCCGGCCGGCCGAAGGTATAGAAGGCCAGGGGAGCGACGAATTCGTAGAGGGGGTGCCCGACCTTGGCGTCGCCGAAATCGATGAGACCGCTGATCTGCCAGCGCCCCACCCGCTGCTCCAGCAGCAGATGATCGGCGGTGAGATCCCCGTGGAGCAGCACCGCTGCTGCCGTCGGTTCGCTGAACCCCGCCAGACGTTCGCCGATCCAGGTGTCCCAGGGCTCCCCGGCCCCGTGATGGGCAATGGCGCCCCGGATCCGGGCTGCCATAAAAGCTGGCCAGTCGGTGGCCAGTGTCGCGGGAGCCGGCAGGGCGTGCAACCGGCGCATCAACTGCCCCAGGTCCCGGACTACCCCCTCCTGCTCCTCCTCTCCTAGTTGATCCCAGACTTCCGCAGCCGGCATTCCAGGCACCACCCTCATCACCAGGTAGGGCCAACCTTCCAACTCACCGGCAGGCCTCAAGGTGCGGCCTCAACCCAAGAAGATTCTGCGACGAGGGGGATCCACCAGACTACCCACCCAGGCCCAGTATCGCAACCACGTATGGACCTGGGATTTCATCTTCGACCGCACCGACAACGGGGGCACCTTGAAGATGATGACCCTGTTGGACGAGTATTCCCGCCAGTGCCTGGCCATCCAGGTGGAACGGCAGATCACCGCCGACCAGGTGTTGGGGGTCCTCTGGCAGGCGATGGCCACCTACGGGATCCCCGCCTATCTGCGCAGTGACAACGGTTCCGAGTTTATCGCCGACAAGGTCCAGCAATGGTTCCGCACCCACCAGATCAAAACCATCTACATCGATCCAGGAAGCCCCTGAACCCCTACATCGAAAGCTTCCACAGCCGTTTCCGCGACGAGTGCCTCCTTCGGGAGGTGCTGCTCAATCTCCACGAAGCACGGGTAGTCATCGAAGACTGGCGCTGCCAATACAACACCGAAAGGCCCCATAGCCGACTGGGCTACCTCAGCCCGGAGGCTTTCCTTAACCGTCGCGTGGCATAATTGTTGTAGGTATTTGTGGCCTAATTTTGTAGGATTGGTTGACATCTCATTTCACCAGGAGGT
>JADZBP010000231.1 GCA_020852055.1 Candidatus Latescibacterota bacterium | reverse complement strand
TCACCTCGACGACCAGGGGGCATTATGGCGAGCTACCGACGATGGGCTGCGGCGACTTTCAGTGGATGGTCAAGAAACGGTGTTCCGCACCCCGGACGGCCTGCTCTCCAACCAGATATACTGCATGGCTCCGGATAGCAAGGGGGGGCTGTGGCTGGGCACTGAGGAGGGGCTGAATTACTACCACTCGCAGGCGGGATGGCGCTCCTTCCTAACTGGAGAGGGGATGCCCAGGGGCACCATCCAGGCTCTATTGGCTGGCCGGGATGGCACGCTGTGGGTGGGGACCTCCACTGGGTTAGGGAATTACGATGGCCAGACCTGGCGACAGTTTGATCCAGAACAAGGGCTGGATACGCCTGATATCTTGTCCCTCTGGGAAGACCGGGATGGGACCCTGTGGATCGGCACCCGTGGGGGGGTGTTCTGCCGGCGCGAGGGACGTATGGTCAATCTGCTCGAAGTCCTTCATCCAGAAACCCACTTGGACGTGTATTCTCTGGCGGCGGAAAAAAGCGATGCCCGCCTGGATTCCCTGCTGGCGCAAAGCCTTGAGGCAGAAGACCGTCTTTGGTGGTTAATGGTGAAGCTCGATGAGGTGGCTCCGAGAACTCCCGAGGCAGGGACCCGCTTCATTGAGGCAATGCAGCGGTGGGTGGTAGCAGATTCCAGTCATATGAGGCGCTATGTAAAGCTCATAGAATCCCAAGCGAACGTGTTGCAACAACTGGATACACCTGAAAAAGCGGAGCGGGCGGCGCTGGTTTTTGCCGGCAATAAGCCGGTCTACAGCCTTTTTCGCGACCAGGGGCAGCGGCTGTGGGTAGCTACGGACCGGGGACTGTTTTCGCTGAAGGACAGTCTCTGGAGTTTCCATGAGCCCCAGGCAGGCCTGGGGGATAACCGGGTGGAGCGAATTCTTCAGGATCGAAAGGGGCGTCTCTGGTTTCTAGGTTCCGAGGGGGCCACTCGTTACGATGGCACCAACTGGGTGGTTTTCAACACCGAGGATGGTCTGCCAGACCAACACGTGCTCTCCCTGGTTGAGGATAGCGCCGGGACGGTGTTTTTCGGCACGGCCAAAGGGTTGGCGCATCGCCGGGCAGATACTACCCCGCCGAATACCGATATCGTCGAGGGACCAGAGGGGATCCATACGGAGCCGCAGGTGCTGTTCAGGTACGTCGGTGGGGACCCGGAAACCGGTCCCCAAGGGTTGCGCTTTTCCCATGCCTTCAGTGCCAAGGATCAGCAACCCAAAACGGAGGACTGGTCGCCCTACAGCACCGATGTGTTTGCGAAGCAGGCGTTCCTGGACGGGAGTTACACCTTCCATGTCCGGGCCCGGGACAAGGAGGGGAATGTAGATCCCTCCCCGGCAACCCGATCCTTCACCGTCCGCACGGAAGAAGTGGTGCAGATCGCCCAGGTCGACCTAGATCCGGTCTTCCCGGCCGTCTATCACTGGTATTCCCGCCACCGTCTGGGCACGGTGAAGCTGGCCAACAAGAGCAACGCCCCCCTCAAGGCCGTGTTGCGGTTGCACATTCCCGAGTATATGGATGTGCCCACGGAAGAGGGAGTGGTATTGCCGCCCGAATCGATCACGGAGGTGGATCTGCACGCGGTCTTTGCCGACCGGATCGCCAAAGTCACCCAGGGGCGGCAGACCCCGATCCATGTGGAGCTGATCTATGTGAAGGAGGGGCAGCAGAAAACGACCAAGAATTCCTCGATGGGCATGATCCACGGCAACAATGCCCTCAGTTGGCGGGATCCGCGCATGGCAGCGGCGTTTATCACCTCCACCGAGGAAGGGGTAAGTGGTTTTGCCCGAGGTCTCTTGCAGCGCCACCGGGAGCAACTGGTCAAAGGTGCGGACCGGTCCCTGAGCCAGGCCACGGTGCTTTTCGATGGCCTGGGTGCCTTCGGGGTGCGCTATGTCCAGGATCCCAACAGTGCCTACGCCCAGATCTCTGCTGCTGGGGGGGCGGTGGACCAGATCCAGTACCCAGCGCAATTTCTCGAATCCAAGGTTGGGGATTGCGATGATTGTACCATGCTGTATTGCTCGCTGCTGGAAAACATCGGTATTCCGACGGCGATGGTGGATGCTCCAGGGCACATCTTCATGATGTTTGACACCGGGATCGAGGCAGACCGTCAGGAGATTCTGTGCCTGGAGAGCAACCAGTACGTGGTCTACCAGGATCGGGTGTGGATTCCGGTGGAGGTCACCATGCTGGGGGAGTCGTTTGCCAAGGCCTGGCAGTTGGGAGCAGAGGCGACGTCCTACCTGGGCCGTGCTGGGCAGTTGCGGATCTTTCCGGTGGCGCAAGCGTGGGAGGAGTTTCAGCCAGCAGCGGTGGGTTTTGGCAAGACCTTCAGTCCCCCTGACTCAACCGCCCTGAAGGAGTTGGCGCAGCAAGATTGGGACGAGTTGCTCACCCAGCGGGAGTTATTCCTACAGCGCCATTTCCTCTCGCCCTTGAAACGGGCGCCGGAGAACCACCCGCTGCGCGCAGAGTTGGCCAGAGTCTATGTGTACCTGAATCGGCTGGACGAGGGGCTTGCAGAGTATCGAAAGCTTGTGGCGGCTGGCTACGAGCCAGCGGCCACCTACAACAACATGGGCATTGCCCAGTTTGTGGCTGGCGATCTCGAGGGGGGCGTTGCGAGTTTCAGGAAAGCAGTGGAGTTGGCCCCTGCTGAGGAAGGGTATACCCAGAACCTCGAGTTCGCCTTGCACCGTCAGATCGACCAACAGGAAAAGGTACTCACGGAGCAACAACCTGCAGCAGAAGACCCCACCAAAGGTAACATCTACCTGGTCGCTGACCGCTTCCGATGGGCAATTCACTGACGGGGATGCCCTGATGCAGTGTCCGCGATGCAGCCACGAAAACCCGCCCGGGGCCCGGTTCTGCAATGCTTGCGGCACCAACCTGGAGGCCGGCACGGCGCCCACCTCACCGGCGGCTGAAACCTCCCATACCGACTTCCTGCAGCGCTACATCCCCCAGGCTCTGGCCGACAAGATGCGCCAACTGGGCGGCCAGGTGGAGAGCGAACGCCGGCATGTGACCGTGGTTTTCGCCGACATCTCCGGCTTCACCGCCATGTCGGAGAAGCTGGACCCCGAGGAAGTCACCCACATTATCAACGCCTGTTTCAAGACCCTGGTCGAGGTCATCTTCAAGTACGAGGGGACCATCGACAAGTTCATCGGCGATGAGATCATGGCCCTCTTCGGCGCCCCCATCGCCCACGAGAACGACCCGGAACGGGCGATCCGGGCGGCGCTGGAGATGCAGGCCCGGCTGCGGGAGTTCAACGCCAACCTCAAGACCCCGCTGCCCAAGCCCCTGACCATGCACGTGGGCATCAACTCCGGGGAGGTGATCGCCGGCAACGTGGGCAGTGACCTGCGCATGGACTACTCGGTGCTGGGGGATACCGTGAACCTGGCCGCCCGGCTGGAGAGCGTGTCCGTCTCCGGCCAGATATTGGTGAGTGAACGCACCCATGCCCTGACCCGGCATCTGTTCGAGTTCAAGAAGCTCAAGCCCTTCAAGGTGCAGGGCAAGCAGAAGAAGGTGCAGACCTACGAGGTGGCCGGCCTAAAGACGGTCCCTGAGCGGGGGCGGGGGGTGCAGACGGGCTACGGTCCCCTGGTGGGCCGGCAGGAGGAGTTGGCCCAACTCAGACAGGTGGCGGAGCAAGCCCGGCAGGGGCAGGGGCAGGTGGTGGGGCTGGTAGGGGATGCGGGGATCGGCAAGAGCCGGCTGGTGTATGAGCTGCAACAGTTGGTGCCGGAATTCACCCAGGTGTCTGGCGCCTGCGTCTCCTACGAGGTGCCGGCCTCCTACCAGGTCTTCACCGACGTGCTGGGCAGCCTATTGTCCCTGGCGCCGGACGACGACGAATTCGTGCAGCGCCGGAAGCTGGAAGCCTGGGCCATTGCCCGCGACCTGGACGAGGAGCACCTGCCCTTCCTGGGCAGCCTATTTGGTCTGAGAGACGAGCGCCTGGTCTACCTGCAGGACGAGGAACGCTACCAGCAGGTGCAGGACACCGTGCTGGAGGTCCTGCGCATCCTTTCTTCCTCCCAGCCGCTGTTGCTGGTGCTGGAGGATCTGCACTGGATCGACACCCCCTCCTGCCGGCTGTTGGAAGGACTGGTGGCCGGGGTCGGGGCCTTGCCGGTGCTGATCTGCGGTGCGTACCGCCCGGAGTTTCAGCCGGCCTGGATGGATCAGCCTGCCTGCCACATCCTCGCTGTGGGTCCACTGCCAGCCGCCCAGACCAGCCAACTAGCTCAGGGCCTGCTCAAACTCCAGCTCCCCCCAGAACTGGAACGCCTCCTGGTCGAGCGCACCGAAGGCAACCCCTTCTTTGTGGAGGAGTTGCTCAAGGCCCTCATCGACGAAGGGGTGATTGCTTGCACCCGCACCGGCTTCGAGCTCAAGAAGGACGTACGCACGGTCCAACTCCCCGACACCATCCACGGGGTGATCTTGGCCCGGCTGGACCGCCTGGAAGCCCAGACCCGCGACACCCTACAATACGCCTCGGTTATTGGCCGGCGCTTCTCCCAGGCGCTGCTCCAGGCTGTCTCCCCCCGCGCCCAGCATATCGAGGAGGATCTCCAGCAACTGCAGGGCTTGGACCTGGTCTACCAGCACAGCATTCTGCCGGATCTGGAGTTCATCTTCAAACACTTCGTCACCCGGGAGGTGGCGTACAACAATGTGTTGGCAAATCGGCGTAAGGACATCCATCTGGAGGTGGCACAGTCCATTGAGAGAATCTACAAGGATCGTCTGGAGGACTACTACGAGGCCCTGGCCCACCACTTCGAGGCCGGGGAAGATTGGCAGAAAGCGGCGGAATACTACAAGCAGGCCAGCGGCAAGGCGAGGGAACTCCATGCGGATGAAGGGGCCACGGCTATCCTTGAGAAGCGGGAAAAGATCGTTCAGAAAGTGTTCGAGCAGCAAGAAAAAATCAAACCTTGGGGTAGTGCGCTGTATGTGATCTTTGGGTTTATGTCCACTGTCTCGTGCATCTGGATTGCCACAGAGATGGGGGACCATCGCGGTCTGTTTTTAGGTTTGTGCGGCTTGTCCTTTTTCATCGGAATGTGCAGCTATATTTTTTGGGGAATCAGGACAGGCCGGTTACTGGCTGCAAGTTCGGTGGCGATCTTTTCAGAGCATATAGAGATCGGCACTACCTCTACCACGAAAAAGAGGCACGAAATCCCCTTTGATATCATCGTCAGCGTTTCGCAGCCTCCATACGGAGGTTTCCTCCGCGCGTTTCATGTGTGGAGAGGCGCGTTAGGCACAAGAAGTGTGGTAGGTTCCGTTTCGTTTTCGGATACCTGGCGGCACCCACTTCGAGACGCTGTCTTTGTTACCCTGAAGGGCGGCAAGCGTCTCTGGATTGGCTCTGCCAATATCAGTGCCATTTTGCGCCAACTCAGGGCTGCACTAGAACGGCGGGCGTTGTTGTACCAAGGTCCCGCCGTAGCCTTTTCGATTGAAGGAGCAGATGCGTCTATCTTCAGTAGAGCCTACCAGATCAAAACAAGGAAGGAGGACGGTACGCGCCTCATTCCTCTTTCGTACGAGGCGTTGATCGAGAAGGTCAAGAGCGGAGAGATAACATCTCAGGATCAGGTTGCCATTGGCGACGAGAACTGGATCACCGTAGGTGAAGCCGGTGGTCAGGACTGCCGGATTAAACAATCCTTATATCCCGTAGCGCTAGGTCTGAGGCATGGACTGGGCATACGGTCGGTCCTGTGTTCTGTGGCGATTTCGGTGCTGGAGGCGTTCGTGATACCTCTTCGCCCGGCGTTACTGTTTGGCCCTGTTAGTTATGTATTGTTTGCCTTTTTTTCTCTATCACTGGGAGTGTTTGATTGGTCGAGACGGCTCGGTTGCAGCACACGCACCTTTGTGCGGGTCGGCGTGCCAGTTTTCTTTCTGGGTGTGACGATAGCCCTCCTATGGCTTTGGTTTCGTTTCGACCAATTCGTGGTTACCCAGTATCGTGAACCATTATCTCTTGTTTCGCCAAAGGCCTATGCCCCTCCTTTGACAGGGATAATGGTCGATGGTGAACTCGACGACTGGCCCATTGACGCGAAGTATTACCTGATCAGGACCAAGGAGCAGCTTAACCCCGGAGATCTGGGTGCCGATTTCGTCAGTCTTGGTGCCAGCGAGGACCTGGACCCTCGTTTCTCGGCGGGGTATGACTCCACCAAGAATTTGATTTACGTCGCCGTACAGGTAACAGATGATGTCCTATCCGTAGGCGGGTTTGGCCGGCAGCAAAATGATGCTTGCGAGATACTTGTCGCCGGCGACCCCAACATGGTACCGGAGGCCTCAAGAGGTCTGTTGGGGCTTTCGTCGCTGTTTTACCCAACACCAGCAGATAGAGCCTGCCTTTGGTACGCCGTAATTCCAGGTGAGGGAACGTACGGTAGGTGGCACAAAGGGAATCCCTCTTTAGGGTTCGGCCAAATCCATGACACCAGAACCAAGGCAGCATTCAAGAGAAAGGGGAACACCACGATCTACGAGTGGGCTATCGAGGTCTTTGATCGGTTCCCCGACAGGCCTACCGTACTCGTTTCAGGGAAGACCATTCGGTTTGACCTGGTCATAGCAGACAACGATGGAAGCGGCGATACCTCGTCGATCGTGTTTTGGGGACCACCTTTCAAGCCAAAATTCAGCAGGACATCGTCCCATCTTGGCGACCTCGTCCTGGTGGGCAACGCCAAGGAAAAGATGTGAGTTTGCCGTTGCGGAACATGAAAGGCTTCGCCTCCGGAAATTCCTCACCAGCTCCTTGCGAGTATGCCCGACTTGTGACTGGTGGTAGTCCCAAAACCACTCTTTGGGGCTCCTCTGTCCCTGGATCCCTGCCCGATCTGCTTCCAGCACCCCTTACCTTGCCATCTTGTATCTTTTGGGATACATTTAAGCTGATGGAGATCCGCGAGACCGAAACCTATTCGCATTGGTTCGACCGACTGCGCAACCGCCAGGCCAAGGCGCGCATCCTGGCGCGTATCCGGCTGCTCTCGCTGGGCAACCCCGGCCAGGTGAAACCCGTCGGTGAAGGGGTCTCAGAGATGAAGATCGACTGCGGACCCGGTTACCGGATCTACTACCAGCAGCGCGGGGAGACCCTGGCCATCCTGCTAGCCGCCGGCGATAAGCGGACACAGAAGCGCGATATCGAGAAGGCGAAGGAACTGGCCAGGGAGCTATAGGAGACGATGATGGCGAAGACCAAAACCCGCCCCTGGGACGCGGCGGAACACCTGAAGACCGAGGAAGACATGGCCACCTATCTGGAGGCGGTGTTCGAGCACGGGGATGCCGGCTTGGTTGCGGCGGCCCTTGGCGATATTGCTCGCGCCAAGGGCATGACCCAGATCGCCCAGCAGGCAGGCCTGGGCCGGGAAAGTCTTTACAAAGCTCTCTCTCCTGGGGGCAATCCCGAGTTCGCCACCATTCTGAAGGTCGTGCAGGCGCTAGGGCTGAAACTTCAGGCCATACCGCGATGAATCTGCCAGGATTTCGGCTCTCTCAGGCCCACCAAGGAAAAGCCTGGATGGCGGTGCGCTGGCCGATCTCCTAGTCGCCGATGCGGAAAAATCGTGAACTTGGAGTTTGTTTGTGTCGGTCCACTTTTTTGAACCTCACCTTGCCTCCACCCTGATCGCGGTACCCCGCAACTCCTCCCGGAACCACCCCGCCAGTTCGGCCAGCCGCGCCCGCGAAGGCGGCTCGATGCCGGTCAGTTCCGGTTCCCGGCGCAGGCGGTGCAGTTTGGCCACCCCCAGCTGGTGGTAGCCCAGCAGTTCGACCCGCCGCACCGCCTCCCCCAACTCCTCCCGCACAAAAGCCGCGGTGGCCCGCAGATTCTCTTCGCCGTCGTTGAGCGAGGGGATCAGCGGAATACGCACCCAGATTCCGGTGTGGTCCCGGGGCCAGTCGTGGAAGGCGTTGGCAGCCCTGGCGGCCATGAAGGCGGCGATGGCCCGGGCATTTTGTAGGATGAGGGCATTGTCCATGCCGGTGTACTGGCGGTGGCGCGCCGGGTCCATGGTCTTCAGGTCCAGCAGCACCAGGTCGGTGCACTGCAGCACGGATTCGATGATCTTCCAGTTGCTGCAGGCGGTGGTGTCGATGGCGGTGTGCAGGCCGCCCGCCTTGCAGGTGGCTAGCAACTCCCGCAGGAAGAGGTGCTGGGCCAGGGGTTCCCCGCCCGAGATGGTGACCCCGCCGCCGGACTGCTCGTAGAAGGGGCGGTCGCGCTCGAGTTCGGTGTAGGCATCCTCCACCTCCAGCTCGCGGCCCACCAGTTCCAGGGCGCCGGCAAAACACAGGTCGGCGCAGCGGCCGCAGTGCTGGCAGCGCTCGGGCTGGTAGCAGCGGCTGCCGATCTGCTCGGGGTATTCGCGGAAGAAGGCCATCTCCTCGGGCAGGATGCGGCGGCCGGCCCGGTCGGCCAGCCAGAGGGCCCCTGCTTCACAGGCACTGAAACAGGCCAGGCAGCCGATGCAGTGCTCTTCGTCGTAGGTCAGTTCGGGTCTGGGGCTCTCGGCCTCGGGGTTGTGGCACCACAGGCAGTGCAGCGGGCAGCCCTTGAGGAAGAGGGTGGTGCGGGTGCCGGGGCCGTCGTGGGTCGAGTAGCGCTCGATGTCGAAGACCCGGCCGCGCACCGTGGTCGGGGTGGCCATGGTCATGTCGGCCTCCTGCGGTTATGGCGAAGATGCCGGCGGAGAGCGACCCATTCCGGCGTTTCCCAAGGCGCGTCCCGCCGCCCCCCAACGTATAGGGTGCGGCTTAAAAAGCGCTGCCCTTCCCCAAGACCCATCCCTCGCAACGCCCCACCGACTTCCCCTCCCAACCACCCTCCCGGGAAACACCTGCAGGGTCACTCCCCGCCGTGGATTACAGGTTCAGTTCTCGGCGATGAGCCGGTCGACGACCAGTTGCCTGAACTCCTTGGACAGGCTGCCGAAGTAGGCGCTGAAGCCGGTCACCCGCACGATCAGGTCCGGGTGTTTGGACGGGTCGGCGTGGGCTTCGAGCACCTTCTCCTTGTCGAGGATGTTCAGGTTGATCTGGGTGCCGCCCAAGGCGAAGTGGGTGCGGATCAGGCTGGCCACCTGCTCCACGTCCTCGCCGCTGGCGGAGAGCCCTGGGTCCAGCTCCAACTGCATGGGCGCGGTGTTGCCGTACCCGCACTGCACCCCGGCGATGGCCAGGGCCATGGCGCTGGGGGCCCCGTCGGCGCGAAAACCCGGATCGGGGTTGGCCCCGTGGGAGATGGGGTCGCTCTGGTGCCGGCCATTGGGGGTGGCGCCCAGGTCCTTGCCCATGGGGATGGTGTTGGCCCAGGAGAAGATGCCCGGCATCAGGTTGAAGCCGGCCGGGGTGGGTTTCTCCTTGACCAGGCGGGTGAAGAGGCCGGCGATACGCGCGGCGTATTCGTCGGCCAGGGCGCCGCCGTACCCATAGCGGTGGATATTCTTCATCATCAGCCGGGCCCGTTCGCCCTCGGGGCCGGCCCAGTTGTTGTCGAGCAGTTGCAGCAGCTGGTCCCAGTTGAGCCGCTTCTCGTGCACCACCCGCTGCTCGATGGCGGCAAAGGAGTCGGCCACCGTGGCCAGGGCGCAGCCGTCGATACAGAGGTTGTAGTACTCCACCCCGCCCCGGTACGCGTCCGAGGCGTCGACCCCCTTCTCGATAGGGCCGTGGCAGAGCAGGTCGAGCACCAGCTCGGGGAAGACCTCGTGCATGTATTTGAGATTATAGTCGATGCTGGCCGCCGTGCCCTCCACTGCGCAGCGCAGATGGGTCTCGAATTGACTCCACAACTCCTCCATACTCTTGGGCAGCCGCGGGTCCGCCATCAGTTCGCGCAGGGCCACGTCGAAGACCTTGGCGAAGTTGATCTTGACGCAGTCGTTCATGGTGTACTCGCGGCCGGGGATGGCCGACCAGTGGCAGCCCGAATAGGCGCGCTGCCGCGAGACCTCGAGGGGATAGCCGTTCCTGGCGAAGTCCTCCACCGTGCGGTCGATGCCCAGGAATTTGGGGATGCCCAGCCGGTCCTCCAGCAGGATCTCCACCCCGCGCCGCAGCAGCCGCGGATCGGTGTGGTCGCCCACGCAGATGCCCACGTTGGCGGGGATCTTGAGCTGGTGGGCGGCCTCCAGCACCAGGAAGGAGACCGGGTTGGTGGCGTCGCGGCCCTGCTCGTCGGGCCCGCCCAATTGCAGATAGGCGGTGTCGCGGGCCAGGAAGCAGGCCAGATGGAAGGTGGCCTCCTCGTCGCTGAGGGTGCCGGCGGCGCGCTCCAACTGATAGAAGGGCAGCAGCAGCAGGTCGAGGCGGCCCAGTGAGCCGCTGCCGTTGTACATGCGGGCGGCCATGTCGTACCAGAGCATCCACTGGCAGGCTTCGCGGAAGGTGCGGGGCGGCTCGTTGATCAGGCGCTCGTTGAGCCAGGCCATCTTGCCCAGATTATCGGCCAGCACCGGATCTTCCGCGGTGGCGGCCAGGCGCCGGGCCTCGGCGGCGTTGTGGCTAATCCACGCCTGGATGCCCCGGGCCACGTCTTCGAGGCCATCGTAGAGTTCGGCGCTGCCCGGGTTGAGCAGGCGGCCCCTTTCGATCTTGGCCAGGATGCCCCGCCAGCCCAGTTGCAGGCCGATGGCCAGGTCCTGGCAGAAATGCTGGCTGGCGCCGATGGCGCCGATGAGCTGGTACTTCTCGCGCACCGGCAGCAGGTGGGAGAAGTCGAGTTCGGGTTTCCAGCCGCCTTTGCGGTAGGAGTAGAAGTTGACCATGTACCCGCCGGCCAGCGAACTCATGGGATCGATATAAGGCGGATGGTGTTCCAGCACCGACCTGAAGTTGCGGCCACAGGCGCGCGCGCCGTAAAAGGCCCCGCTGGGGTGGGTGGTTTCGATGGGGATGCCCTTGATGAGCACATCGGTGATGGGCATGCCCGAGCCGCTGATACTCTGCACCAGCTGGCGGTACTCGGGGGGCGGCAGGATCAGGGCGTGATCGTCGTAATCCATGGCGCCCATCACCTGTTGTTTTTCGGCGGTCTGTTCCTGCTTGGCCCGGCGGATGGCTTCGAGGCGCTCGGCGAAACTCAACTCGGTGCGTGCCAATTCCAGAATGGGATGTGTCATTTTTCGCTCCTCCCTCAAACGTACTGCGGCAAAATGCAATATCTGTGCCACGGGGAGGGGCGGCAGGGCCTTGAGCCAGGCCCGCGCAGGGAGAGGCGCAGGTGTGGAAGGGGTGTCGCAGGGGGGACGCGGGTGTCTCTCGACGAAGGGATTCTCAGTGGGTGGGTTTCAACCCCAGCAGCACCAGCAGGAAGGTGCGGTGCCAGTAGGCGGTATGTATATATGGGTTCACCGCCGAAGGCCAGTTGGTCCAGTAGGTCTGGTTGTGGGGGATGCGGTGGTACCACTGCACCAGCGGAATGGCGGGCAGTTCGCGCAGCCAGATCTCGAGGGCCTGGCGGAAGAGGACCTGGGTTTCGGGCGCCTGGGGGTCCACCTGGCTCATGCGGTCCACCAGCTGGTCGAACTGAGCATCCTTCCAGCGCCAGAAGTGCTCGGCAGGGGTGCCGGTGGGCTGCACGAAGCGACTGTGATAGAAGGAAAGGGTGAGGTACGGATCGCTCACCGAGCCGCCGTGGCCGTCCATGAAGGCCTTGGCTTCGCCCTGGGCCATACGGTTGTAGACATCCGAGGTGGCGCGGAAATCGGCGTCGAAGCCGCCCCGGCGCAGTTGCTCCACCAGGACCGGGGCCAGGTCCTGAAACCCCGGATAGATGTCGATGATGATTCTGACCCGCTCGCCCTTGCGGGTCCAGAAACCGTCCACCTTCTTCCAGCCCCGCTCCTCCATCAGTTGGGCGCTGCGCGCCAGGTCGTGCAGGCCAACCGGGTATTTGGCCAGCAGATCCTGGATCTGGTCGGTGTACTGGTGCATGGGGGGGAAATCGGGGAAGGGCAACAGGGTGGGCGAGCCGCTGCCCTGCCAGCCCACCTCCACCAGTTGCTGCCGGTCGATGGCGAAGTTGATGGCCCAGCGCACCTGCGGGTCGCTGAAGGGCTCCTCCAGGTCGTTGAAGCCCAGCGACACCGGCCAGAAGTCCAGGTATCCGTAGGGAGGCTGGCGCCCGGACCAGGTGGTGAGGCGCGGATTGCCTTCCACCGCGGTCTTGATATTGGGGGGGCGCAGGTCCAGGCAGGTATCCAGCTGGTCGGTCAGCAGATTCTGTACCCGCTTGCTCTCGTCCATGTAGGGCAGAAAGATGAGCCGTTCCACCTGGGGCATGGGGTGGAAGCCGGACTGGGAGGCCCACCAGTAGTCGCGGCGGTCCCAGATCCGCTGCCCGGGGGTGGAGAGGGCCAGGCGGTACGGGCCACTGACCACCGGCCACTCCTTCTGCATGTCGAAGTTGGCAAAGGTCTGGGGGTTCTGCCCCTCCCAGATATGGCGGGGCACGATGGGCACGCCGATGCCGAAGTTGGCGGTGAAATAGGAATAGACGAAGCGGGGGTTGGGCGCGGTGAGGGTGATCCGGGCGGTCCAGTCGTCGAGGGCCACCGCCTCCTTCACCCAGGTCTTCATGTCGGTGGAATAGGTCAGCTCCGGGGCGTTGTCCTTGAGCATGTTGATGGTGAAGACCAGGTCGCGGGCGGTCCAGGGCTCGTCATCGCTCCAGGTGACGTCGTGGCGGATCTTGATCACCACCTCGGTGAAGTCGGCGTTGAACTGGTGGCCCTCGGCGATCCAGGGAATGAGGTTGTTCTGCTCGCGGAAGGCGTTGTAGAAATAGAGGGGCTCATAGAGGAAGTTGTACCCGATGCGCGAGGTGGCGCCCGGCAGATAGGGATTGAAGGCGTTGTAGTCCTGGATCTGGCCGCCGCAGGTGTTGCTCTCGGCGCAATCCATGATCAGGGTGCGGTTGCGCGGGATGGGCTCGAGCCCGTTTTCGTGGCCCCCGCAGCCCAGGGTGGCCAGGGCAAAGAGGATCAGGATGGTCTGCATCGGCAGGCTTTCATCGCCAGGGGAGAATTTCCAACAATTGCTACTTCCATCGCGGTTTATAATAAAATGTGGGAGTGTCCAGGCCACAAGTTGCCGATAATATCAATAAATCTTGATATTGACATTTATTAGCTGCCGGGCTATTTTCCTGTCAGGCACCCCCCACCCTTCGCGGCCAACCCGTCCATGGCAGATCCACTCAAGGTTTACAAGGCACTGGCCGACGCGACCCGGCTGCGCCTGGTGCGGCTGCTGGGCCGCGGGGCGCTGAATGTCAACGAAATCATCGAGGTGCTGCAGATGGGGCAGAGCCGCATCTCGCGCCACCTCAAGATCCTGGCCGAAGCCGGGCTGGTGCACAGCCGGCGCGAGGGCACCTGGAGTTATTACCAGGCCAACCACGAGAGTGACGACCCCTTGCTGGCCGAGATCCTGGGCCTCTTGCAGCGCCACGAACAGGGGTTGCCCGCCGCCGAGGCCGACCTGCAGGCCCTCGAGCGGGTGGTCGAGCGCCGCAAGGCGCAGACCCGCCGCTTCTTCGACAGCATCCAGGATCCCCGCGAGTTTCCCCAGCACCAGCGCCTGGACGGGGCCTTCTACCGCCAGGCGGTATTGGCGCTGCTGCCCGAGGAATGCGGCGTGACCCTCGATCTGGGCACCGGGGTGGGCCTGTTGCTGCCGGCCCTGCAGGAGCGGGCCAGCCGGGTGATCGCGGTGGATTCCTCCACCGCCATGCTCGACCTGGCCCGCCAGACCGCCGGGCTGCAGGCTGGGCGCTGCGAGTTCCGGCTGGGCGACCTGGAACACCTGCCGGTGGCTGACGGCGAGGTGGACACCGCGGTGGCCTGTATGGTGCTGCACCACCTGTCCGACCCGACCCGGGCCCTGGCCGAGGCCCACCGCGCCCTGCGCGAGGGCGGCGAACTGGTCATCGTCGATCTACACGAGCACCAGGACGAGAGCCTGCGCCAGAGTATGGCCGACCTGTGGCTGGGCTTCCGGCCCGGCGAGGTCAAGGGCTGGCTCGGCAAACTTGGTTTCGAACTGACCCAATCCCAGATCATCAGCGGCACTGACCCACTCCAACTCATCACCTTCAGAGGACGCAAATCATGGCGAAGAACACCGGCAGCAAAACCCGCAAGGGCAAAGCGGACTACAAAATAGCCGATCTCTCCCTGGCCGAATGGGGCCGCAAGGAGATCGTGCTGGCCGAGCAGGAAATGCCCGGACTGATGGCCCTGCGCGAGCGTTACGGCAAGAGCAAACCCCTGGCCGGGGCCCGCATCGCCGGCTCGCTGCACATGACCATCCAGACGGCGGTGCTCATCGAGACCCTGATGGAATTGGGCGCCAAGGTGCGCTGGGCCTCCTGCAACATCTTCTCCACCCAGGACCACGCCGCCGCCGCCATTGCCGCCCGCAATATCCCGGTCTTTGCCTGGAAGGGCGAGACCGAGGCCGAGTACTGGTGGTGCACCGACCAGACCCTGGCCTGGCCCGACGGCAAGGGACCCAACCTGATCCTCGACGACGGCGGCGACCTGACCGGCTGGGTGCACGAGCGCTACCCCAAGCTGCTGCCCGGCCTGCGCGGCGTCTCCGAGGAGACCACCACCGGGGTGCACAAGCTGGACCGCATGTTGGCCGAGGGTACCCTCAAGGTCCCGGCCATCAACGTCAACGACAGCACCACCAAATCGAAGTTCGACAACCTGTACGGCTGCCGGGAGTCGCTGGCCGACGGCATCAAGCGGGCCACCGACATCATGGTGGCCGGCAAGGTGGTGGTGGTGGCCGGATACGGCGATGTGGGCAAGGGCTGCGCCCAGTCGATGCGCGGCTTCGGGGCGCGGGTCATCGTCACCGAGATCGATCCTATCTGCGCCATGCAGGCCTGTATGGAGGGCTACGCGGTCATGCCCATGGAACAGGCGGTCAAGCAGGGGGATATCTTCGTCACCACCACCGGCTGCAAGGACGTGATCACCATCGAGCACCTGAAGCGCATGAAGACCGGGGCCATCGTCTGCAACATCGGCCACTTCGACGTGGAGATCCAGGTGGAGGCCCTCAACAAGTTCAAGGGCATCAAGAAGCAGACCATCAAGCCGCAGGTGGACAAGTACACCTTCCCCGATGGCCGTTCCCTGCTGCTCTTGGCCGAGGGCCGGCTGGTGAACCTGGGCTGCGCCACGGGCCATCCTTCCTTTGTGATGTCGATGTCCTTCACCAACCAGGTGCTGGCCCAGATGGAGCTGTACACCAAGAAGTACGAGGTGGGGGTGTACCGCCTGCCCAAGAAGCTGGACGAGCAGGTGGCCCGCCTGCACCTGGAGACGCTGGGCATTGCGCTGGAGAAGCTGAGCAAGGCCCAGGCCGAATACCTGGGGGTGCCGGTGGCCGGGCCGTACAAGCCCGAGCACTACAAGTACTGAGATGGCAGCCGTGGGCAAGGGGGAGGTCCGCTGCCGCTTGAGTGTGACCTCCCCGCTGCCTTCCCACCTGGGGCATATCCCTTTTGCCCCGGTGGTCGATCTGGGCGCGTTGGCCCGCGACGCCGGGGCTAGCGGGGTGCCCGACCCCAATTCCATCGAAGTCGTCGATTTGGCCGATGGCCGCCTGGTGGAATATGCCCGCAGCGAGGACTTTGCCTACGGCGACCGGGGCCGCCTCGAATGGGCCATTGCCGATCCCGCCCACACCCAGTACGAGGTCCGCTTTTGCACCCTGCCGCAGCGACCCCCGCTGCAGCCCCAGCCCCGCGTGCCCCTGGTGGGCATCGGGGATCTGCTGCGCTATAACGCCGGCGCCCCCCGCCCCCTTACCCTCTACTCCATGCGCCTGGCCCGGCTCAGCGGTGCCGGAGGTGCAGACCTGGCCGGCACCTGGAACTACTATCACCGCCCCGGTTCGCCCATCAGCGGGGTGGTCTGCCATCCCTATCTGGGCGAGGGGCTCTTCGGGGAGCTGGTGCGGCTGCGCTATGTCGAGCAGCGCGGCGATACGGAGTTGAAGGACTTCCCCGGCACCTACGTGGACGTTGACTTCGCCGATGTGGACGGCGACGGCCTGGTGGATCTGATCTTCGCCGAGCGCGGCAAGGGCAAGATCACCTTCTTCCTCAATACCGGCGAGCGCACCCCCGGGGGCATGCCGGTCTTTGTGCGCGATCTGAGCATACAGATCCCCTCGCTGGACCTGGGCAACCTGGAACTGGTGGACCTGGACGGGGACGGGGTACTCGACCTGGTGGTGGAGAGCTGGTTCATCCGCAACACCAATCCGGCGGGCTGGCCCTTTGTGCCCGCCGAGCCCCTGGACCTGGGCGCCGGCCCGCGCCTGGCGGTGCTGGACCTGGATGGGGATGGCCGGCTCGACCTGGTGGCCCTGCGCGAACCGGAGACGGTGGTGCACCACCCGGAGGAGTCGGTGTCGCAGGTGGGATACGCGCCCTGCTGGTACCGCCGCGCTCCGGGGCCGGAACTGGCTTTCGCCGAAGCCGGACCCCTGCCCGATCTGCCGGCCTGGTGCAGCCGCGTTGCCGCCGCTGAGGAGGACGGCCGTTCCGGTCTGCTGGTGCAGGACGACGCGCTGCAGCGCCTCTGCTTCTACCCTCTGGAGAACACCGGGCCGGCCGGTCCGCGCTTTTGCCGCGCCTGGCGCGCCGAATCCCCCAACCCGCCGCTGGCCCTCAGCGACCAGGCCTGGCCCTGTGTCTGCGACTGGGATGGCGATGGGGATTGGGATCTGCTGGTGGGGGGCGGGTACGGCTGGCCCCGGGTGCTGTGCAACGAGGGCAGCGCGGCGCGGCCGGCTTTTGGCGAGGCCGAACTGATCGCGGCAGCGGGGGAGCCGATCCGCCTGCTGCGCGGCGAGCTGTTGCACAGCCGCCACTGGCACAATATGGGCTACCCGTACCCGGTGTACGCCGACTGGGACGGGGATGGCCTGCCCGATCTGCTGGTGCCCAACGAGACCAACCGCATCGTCTGGTACCGCAACCTGGGCACCAGGGAGCAGCCCCGTTTCGGGGAGCGGCAGTTCATCGAGGTGGAGGGGTACCCGGATTCGGCGGAGATACGGGCTGCCTCGGGCCGCCTCGGGGAGGATGCCTCCCTGCCCAACCACCCGTACCCGGCCGACGCCGGTTCCCCCTTTTTCTGGCGCACCGCGGCGGCCTTTGCCGACTGGAACGGGGATGGATTATTGGATCTGATCACCCACAACCACCATCGCCGGGCCACCCTGTTTGTGCAGTACCGGGACCCGCAGGGCCGGCTGCGCCTGCGGGAGCAGGGGCCGGTGCGGCTGGAGGACGGCCGTTTGATCGACGACACCCTCGTCGGTCGGCCCATGCACTGGACCGAAGGCTTCCGCGCCGTGGATTGGGACGGGGACGGGCTGCTGGACCTGGTCTACAGCCTGGCCGGCACCGGGCATGTTTATCTATTGTCCAATGTGGGCACCAGGGAGGAACCGCTCTTCGCCGCCCCGCGCCAGTTCAAGTGCTACGGCCAGCCTCTGGCCTTCACGGTCCACGGCCCCAACATCTGGGCGGCGGACCTCAACGGCGACGGCAAGCCGGACCTGCTGGGCTGTGTCGAGTGGAGTGTATATCCTTTCTTCGCCCACGCGGCCCTCGAGTTGGACGAACACCCCCGCTATACCCTCAGCCAGGTATGCCTGGCCTGAGTTGACTCGGGCGGGCTGCATTTATTATAGTTACGGGCAGATACCATCAAGACGGACTATGCTGCCGCCCTGATTCCCGGGCAGAAGAGGTACCAATGACTGCTGGATCTCCGCTGACGATTGCCGCCGCACCCGATATGGACGCCACCTTCCGCCGGCTGCGGCGGCTGTACTGGTGGTCGCTGGGCATCGCGGTGGTGGTGCATATCATCCTGATCGTGGGGCTGACCACCGCCACTCAGGTCAAGGAAGGGGAGGTGGCGGAACCGGCCAAGGTGAAGTTCTTCACCCGCCGCGATCCGATGCTGACCAAACCGCTGGAGTTGCGCAAGGTGCCCCAGCCCAAGCGGCAGTTGGTGCGGCGGG
>JADZBP010000230.1 GCA_020852055.1 Candidatus Latescibacterota bacterium | reverse complement strand
GTCCGCCCTTGAGCGAGATCTTCAGCTGGCCCTGGTCCTCGAGCTGGCGGATCTTGTGCACGATGCGCAACTGCACCGACTCCACCTCGCTGAGGCGCATGGGGCCGAGGAACTCCATCTCCTCTTCCATGAAGAGCCGCACCCGCTCGGACATGTTGTTGAGGATCTTCTCCTTCACTTCCTCGCTGGCGGCTTTTAGGGCCACCACCAAGTCTTTTTGTTCCACCTCGCGCAGCACGATCTGCACCTCGCGGTCGCTCAAGGAGCAGATGTCCTCGAAAACAAACATCATGTTGCGCACGGTCTCGGCGACCTCCGGGTCCTGCACGTCGATGTGTTCCAACACGCTGCGCTCGACGCTGGTGCCGGTCAGGTTGAGGATGTCGGCCGTGATCTTGGGCCCGCCCACGTCCTTGTTGCCGCTG
The DNA here is from genome assembly GCA_020852055.1 of Candidatus Latescibacterota bacterium. Taxonomy (GTDB): domain Bacteria; phylum Latescibacterota; class UBA2968; order UBA8231; family UBA8231; genus SICG01. Next base: position 26,909 of record JADZBP010000230.1, on the reverse strand, counting down.
AGGATGTCCTGCAGATTGCCCGCCAGGCTCTCCTCGATCTGTTTGAGCACCGCCGGGGTGATGTTGTTCATGGTGGCAATGCGGTAGGCCACCTCGGCCTGAGTGTGTTCGGGCAGCAGGGAGAGGATGCCGGCGCCCTGGCGCGCCTCCAACTGGGAGAGGATGAGGGCGATGGTCTGGGGATGCTCGTGGGAGATGAAGGGGGCCAGCTGCTCGGGTGGCACGTTCTTGAGCAGGTGGAAACCAGAGGACAGGGTGCCGGTGATGCGGTCGAGGATCTCCTGCGCCTTGCGGGTGCCCACCGCCCGTTCGAGGGTGCCGCGGGCAAAGTCGAGCCCCCCCTGGCTGAGGTACTCGCCGGCCAGCAGATGTTGCTCGAACTCGGCCAGCACCTCGTCCTGCATCTCCACCGAGAGGTGTTTGAACTCGGCGATGGACTGGGTGAGGGCCGCGATCTCGGCCTCGCTGAGGAACTGCATGATCTCGGCAGCCCCTTCCTGGCCCAGGGCGATCATCAGGACGGCCGCCTTGTGGCGCGAGCTGAGTTCCTCCTCGTCCCCCGGATCGGCGCGCCGGTCCAGGTCCGGTTGGGCCTCCCTGCGGGTTGGGCGGGTGGCCTCGCGTTTCTTGGACTGGGCCGCATATTTCTGGGCCGCCGAGAAAGAAATTCCCGGGTCTGTGCCGATGGTCGCCTGCTGATAGGTAGCCAAGATATTGTGTTTCCTGTGATTAGGTGGTATTCCCGCCTGGGGTCCATTTTTCTGGAGGTGGGATGTCGCAAAAAAAGGGCCAACGATTCTGCGCTTGCGCGGGCCCGGAGCGGGCGCTATATTTCTAACACCCTATAAATTCAGTATTTCCCCCGTACGACCCCCCACAACTGCACCTCCCCTTCTCGGCTAGTAGTCCGCCCAGTCCTCCTTGTCCCGCGGAAAGGACACCTCCGGGCATGAAGGTCATCGATTTGCTCCTGCTGCCCCAGCCCAGCCAGGCAGGTCACAAACGGCAGTTGCTCGACGAATACCTGCACAACCCTTTCCTCGACGACGATCTGCAGGAACTGGCGCTGCGCATCGGGGTATCCCGCAACGAGGCGGCCGGCTCGCTGGGCGAGTTGTGCCAGGGCCGTTTCCTCAAGACCCTGGGGCAGCGCGGCTATGTCCTGGACCTGAGCGAGGTCCCGGAGAAGACGGCGCCGGCGCTGGGGCACCAGACCGGGGGCCTGGACAGCCGCGACCTGGCCGGGGGTATGGATGAGGCCGGCACCTGGCTGGAGGAGTTGCCCTTCGGGTTGGCGCTGCTGCGGTCGGACGGCAGCCTGGTGAAGGTGAACGAACGGGCCGCTGCCTGGCTGGGCATCGCCCCCGGAGCCTTCGACGGGGCCGCCTTTGCAGACGCCACCGGGGTCGATCCCACCCAGGTATTGGCCGGCGGGGTACCCCTGTCCTTCACCCGACGGCAGCCCTTTGCCCTGGAGGTGGAGGTGCGGCCCTGCCCGCCCAAAGGGGTGATCATCGTGGTGCAGGATATCTCGATGCGCGAGGAACTGGCCAGGATTCAGGCCGGGTTCCAGGAGGCGTTTTTTGCCCGTCTGCGCCTGGGTTTTGTCGAACCACTGGAAGTGCTGGAGCGTTTTCTCGAGAACCCCGCCCACCAGGAGTTGGGCTTGGCCAGGGCGGCGGTGGAACAGATGCGCTGGATCCTGGCCGGGTTGCTGGCCGAACCGCCAGCTGCCGGCGGGGACGTATTGCCCGGCCTCAACGCCTGAATCACAGAGGAAAGAGATGGTACTCGATGCCCGTCACCACCAGAGCGCGCCGGTGAGCAATCCGGCCGGGATCTACCCGCCGGTTCACAGCCCGGTCCATGCCGCCTTGGGCGAACCCGCCGACCTGGGGGGATTGCTGAGCCAGGTGATCCAGCAGGGGAACGCCCCCGGACAGGCCCGCGCCGTGGAGCAGCTTCGCCAACTGGTGCCCACCCCGGAAGGCCAGGAGAGGATCTGGGAGATCCTCGCCCTGCCCGGCGAACCGCGCCGCCTCGTCGCCGCCCAGGTGCTGGGGTATCACCGGCAGTGGTTGTCCTCGCCTTCGGGCATCCGGCGGGTGCTGACCCAGGCCCGCCAGGAGGAGGACCCGGCGGTGCAGGCCGCCCTGGTGTGGTGCCTGCGCCAGGCCGAGGAGGTGCGCGAGTTTTTGCTCCATCCCGACCCGCACATCGCCCGCGAGGCGGCCCTGGGGCTGCCGCTGGGCCGCAAGACCCTGGCCCCGCTGGTGCGCGCCTTCCGGGCCGCGGCCAGGCCCGAGATGGAACGCATCTTCCTGCACAAACTGCGCACCCTGCACCCGCCCTTGATGGGGGAACTGGTGGGGCATCTGCTGGAGGAGGAGTGGGGGGAAGGGGACAACGACCGGTTGGCGGCCCTCTTCGCCTGCCTGCCGCAGGTGCCGCTCTTCGAGCTCTTCGTCGAGGAACGCGGCAAACCCGAACTGGCCTCGGAAAAGGGGCTGGCCGCAGCGAGCCGGGCCCGGAACTGGCACCTGTTCTCGCGCCTGGCGGAACGGGCGTTGCAGCGGGGGCCGACCATCGAGCTGTTGCGCCTGCTGCTGAGCCGCAGCGGGGAGGACGAGGCCTTTGCCCGCCGCCATGCCTCCGTCCTGCGCCTGGCGCTCAACCAGGCCGATGCAGTGATGGGCCCGGAACTGCTCAAACACTTCGAGCGCCTGACCTTCAAGGCCTCGGAGGACCGGCTGGTGCGCCTGGCCCAACTGCTGGTGGAACTGAGTTTCCGGCTGGAGGGTCCCTCCGGGGTGCAGGCCTCAACCCTTCTGGAGGAGTGGAAACAGCGTTCGCCGGGGCTGAAGCTGAAGATCTACCACCTTCAACAACGCCTCGCCTAGGCTATTTGGGCGCCCGCCAGAGCAGCAGCAGCCCCAGCGCCCCGAAAAGCAGGTTGGGCAGCCACGCGGCTAGGATCGGAGCGAGCAACTCGTTCCAGCCCAGGGCCTGCCCGGCTTTGACGGCGCTGTAGTACACAAAACAGATGAGAATCCCCTTGCCGAAGCTGCCCGCCAGACCCGTCCGCCGCGCGTCGGCGGCCAGGGGCGCGCCCAGCAAGACGATGACAAAACAGGTGAAGGGGAAGGCGATCTTGAGGTGCAGGTCGACCTGCTGCCGGGTGGCATCCTCGCCGTTGGCGCGGGCCCGCGCGATATAAGCCCGCAAGTCGCCGTAATCCATGTCCTCGGTCTTCTTCTGTTGTTGCGCAAAGGCCTCGGGGCGCAGGGTGAGACTGGGCAGCTCCAGCTCGGAAAAGATGCGCGCCTGGGTCTGGCCCTCCGCCAACAGATACTCGCGGCCATCGACCAGGACCCAGCGGTCCTGGCGCCAGTCCAGGCGGCGGCCTTCGAGGCGCCGGATCACCCGCCCGCCGCGCTCCTGTTCCCAACTGACCTGGCTGGCCTGGGCCTTGGCGGCGTCGTAGGCGCGGGCAAAAACCAGCTGGCCGTCCACGTCCTGGAGCAGGACCTGCCGGCGCGAGCCGTCGGTGCGGCCGGCCCCGCGCAACTCGTCCCACACCTGCCGGTAGCGATAGGTGGCGGCGGGCACCACCAGGTCGGTAAAGAAAAAGGCCAGGCCGCCGAAGAAGAGCGAGAACCACAACAGAGGCGAAAGCAGGCGGTACAGGCTGATGCCCGCGGCTTTCATGGCGGTGAGTTCGTTGGCCCGGGCCAGGCTGGTGAGGGAGAAGAGGGTGCCCAGCAGCGCGGCGATGGGCAGGGTGAGGGCGATCCAGTACGGGGCGTGGTAGGTGTAATAACGGGCGATCTGCCACCAGGTGGCGCGGTAGTCGATGAAGGTGTCGATGTGTTCGATGAGATCGACGATGACGGCGACCAGCAGCAGGGCCAGGACCGCCGCCGCCAGGCAGAGCAGGTGGCGCCGCAGCACGTACCGGTCGAGCAGCCTCATCGCCGGCTCCGGCGCCAGAGCGGCCGGTCCTGGGCGGCCCAGTAAAGCAGCACCAGCCCCAGGGTCCCGAAGACCAGATTGGGCGCCCACATGGCCAGGCCCGGCGACACCAGCCCGCGGTCGGCCAGTTCCTCCCCCCCGATGAGGAACATCCAATAGGCCCAGAAGAAGGCCAGGCTGATACTCACCGACACCGCTGCGCCGCGCCGCCGCAGCAGGGCGCCCAGCGGCGCGCCCAGCAGCACAAAAACCACGCAGGCGAAGGGGATGGACAACTTCTTGTGGATCTCCACCCAGAAGGAATCGGCGGCCTGCACGGCGTGTTCGCGGAGGCCCTGTTGTTTCTTCAGGAACCTGGCGGTTTGCTGGGCCGGGCCGGTGGAGTCGAGCGGGGCGGGGAACGCGGCGAGCACCTGCAGGGTCGAGTCTCTGAGCACTTGGGCATCCCGCTGGCGCTGGCGCTGTTCGGCGGCGGCCTGGTAAAGGCCGGCCAGGTCCATCTCGCGGTCGCTGCGGTATGAGGACTGGTAGGGGGTGAGGGCGCGCTGGGGGTCCTCGACGTGCACCACCTGCCGGGTGAAGGTGCCGCGCAGCAGATGGGTGGGATCCCCCTCGTCGTAGCGCAGGAACTCGCCCTCGTTGAGGGTGAGGCGGATATAGCGGCCCTCTTCGTAGATGCTCAGTTCGCCGCTGGCGGCGCGCAGGGTGGCGGGCGGCCCCTGCCCGCCGCTGTCGAGCACGGTGATGCCCTGGAGCAGATTGGCCGCCTCGTCGACCTGGTGCACCAGCAGGCTGTAGGGCCCAAGCCCGTGGATGAAGGCGCCTTCCTTCTCCTTGAGCACCAGGGCGGCCTTGCGGCGCTGGAGGTCGGCCGAGAGATTGCGCGCCCGGTGGTTCCAGTCGGGCAGCACCCGGTCGTTGAAGAGCACCATCAGCCCGGTCAGCACCAGGGCGGCGCCCAGCAGCGGGCGCGTCAACTGCAGGAACCCGACCCCCGAGGCCTTGGCGGCGATCAGCTCGTGGTCCACGGCCAGGCGGCCGAAAGCCATCAGCACCGCGATGAGGACGGCCATGGGCACGGCCAGGGCGAGGATCCAGGCCAGGTTGAAGAGGAAGAGCTGGCCGGCCTGGCCCAGCGCGATGCCCTTGCTGAGCACCTGGTCCATCACCTGCAACACCGCGTCGATCATCAGGACGAACACGATCAGGGTCAGGCCGAAGCAGAAAGGCCCCAGGTGCTGGCGGAGGAGGTAGCGAGACAGGGTGGTCAAGGGCGCGGTCCGGTATGTGGCATGGAGGATACGGGTCTGTGGCGGATCAAATATACACCCGCGGTCCAGATCCCCCAACGCCCGGTGCCAGCGGGTTGGTACGAGTTTTGCGTCCCCCTTCGCGGCCGGTGCGCTTTCTCCCTTGATCTGGAGGGGGCTTGGCAGTATGTTTTTTTGAGGGCCGAGCGGCCTGTTCGACCCGATTTTTCCGTTTTTTTGGAGATCGCCTAGCGCGCCAGGTGAACGCTTGTATCGCGAAGTAGAGCAGCAACCATGAGGGGGATGAAGCCGTCCCCCGCAGCAGCTTAACACAAGCGTCGGTGCCCATGCGCGCAACGCCCATCTCGCGGCCCTGCTTTGTCGGTGCCGGCGTGTGGCTGGTGGCCTTTCTGCTGCCCGTCCTCGCCTGGGCCGTCCCCGGTCTGCGCCCGCCTGCCCAGGTCGGGCCGGTCGCGGGTCTGTTGTACCAGGCCCCGGAGCGCGGTTCTTTGAGTGTTCCTGGCCAGCCTCTTCTCAATGCCCCCACCCCCGCCGGTCTGATGGGTATCTACGCCCCCTTCGCCCAGAAGCAGGTGCGGGTGGACTCGGCGGGCATCCACTACACCCCCTCGGTGGCGGGCCAGCCCTCCGGCCCCGAACTCACCCTCGCCCTCGAAGACTATCTGAAGCTGGGTTACCGCCACGAGCTGGCCCAGCTCTGGGACGACCAGGTCCGCCGCAATCGCCGCACGCTGGCCGAAAAGCAGCAGCGCGAGGGCGGGGGAAGGCTCCAGTGGACCGTGCCCTTTCCGCGCACCCCGCGGGCGGTGCGCCGGATCATCGGCGAGGAAGGCCCCTCTCTGCGCATCAACGGGGAGCGCACCATCACCGTGGCCGGCAAAAGCGAATGGACCGACGGCGAGGTGCAGACCCTCTCGGGCCGGGCTTCGAAGTTTCCGGCCCTGAGCATGGAGCAGGAATCGAAGTTTTCGGTGGAGGGCAAGGTCGGGGAGCTGATCAATATCCGTATCACCCAGGATACCGAAAACCTGGGTTCGGCCTTTGGCAGCAACCTGAGCGACCAGTTGGCCAACCAGATCAAGCTGGACTACAAGGGCGACGAGGACGCCATCTTCCAGGAGGTTCAGGCCGGCAACACCACCCTCTCGCTGCCGACCAACCGCTTCGTCGCCTTCAACCAGCAACACAAGGGCCTCTTCGGCATCCGCGCCAAGGGCCGCATGGGGCCGCTCAGCTTCACCTCCATCGCCAGCCACGAGAAGAGCAAGAGCAACCGGAAGTCCTTCAAGGGGGGGGTGCTGGGCGATACCCTCACCCTCAAGGATTTCCAGTACCTGCCCAATACCTATTTCTACCTGGACCAGGTCTACCGCCAGCGCCTGGGCGACTTCCGCGAGGCCTCGCAGGGCACCCCGCGCGATTACGTGCCCGAGGATGCCGTCAACGAGAACAGCCTCGAGGTCTATCTCAACGATTTCAACATCAACAACGACCCCGAGCAGAAGGCCCGGCCCGGCGTGGCCTGGGTGGACCTGGCAGGGCCGGTGGACGAGCGCAGCGGGTACGTGGAGCGCGGCACCTGGAACCTGCTCGACCCGGACAAGGACTATACCCTGGTGCCCCAATTGGGGTACATCATTCTCAACCGCTCGGTGGATGACCGCTTCGCTCTGGCGGTGAGGTACCGCACCGTGGGCAGCGAGGTGGCGCCGGGCCGGCAGTTCGGCACGGTGGATGGCGACACCCTGCGCCTCAAGCTGATCAAGGCCCGCGATCCCCGCCCCGATTTCCCGACTTGGAACCTGGAGTGGAAGAACGTCTACAAGATCTCCAATGCCTATTCCGAGGGCCGCAAATTCGACCGCGACAAGATCGAGATCCAGATCCTCGAAGAGGTGGCCGGCCGCGAGCCGCAGTCTTCGCAGGGCGGCCGGTCGCTGCTCCAGATCATGGGCCTCGACGAGCGCGGCAAGGACCCGGGCAGCCCGCCCGACCGGGTGGTCGATTCGGACTACTTTGGCCTCGACGAGTTCCGCGGGGTGCTGATCGTCCCCGACCAGACCCCCTTCGATCCGCAGCACTCCCGGTACAAAGGCCTGCAGAACACGGTGCCGGCCATCTACAACAGCCAGCAGTCCCGCGAGCGCAACGAGGCCAGCCGCTACCAGATCAAGGTGTTGTCCCGTTCGGGGGAGCAGCGCATCAACCTGGGCCAGTTGGGCATCGACCCCGAGTCGGTGGAGGTGCGCCTCAACGGCGAACGCCTGACCCAGGGCACCGACTACAACGTGGGCTTCAGCGGCGAGATCACCTTCCTGGGCAACAAGGCCGAGGCGGTGGGTGATCCGGGGGCGGATCTGGAGATCAACTACGAATCCGAGGACCTCGCCGGTCTGGGTAGCCAGCAGAAGACCCTGCTCGGCCTGCGCAGCGAATACGAGTTCTGGGATGGGGACGGCACCATCGGCTCCACCCTGATCTACAACAACGAGCGCAGCGGCGAGCGGCGGGTGCGGGTGGGCAACGAGCCGGCCCGCACCCTGGTCTGGGACATGGACCTCAAGGCCCGGGTGGACGCCCCTTTCCTGACCCGCGCCGTGGACCTGGTGCCCCTGCTCCGGACGGTCGAGAAATCGGAGGTCAACCTGCAGGCCGAGGTGGCGCAGAGCCGGCCCAACCTCAACACCAAAGGGCAGGGGTATATCGACGACTTCGAGGGCAGCGAGCGCCCCGAGTTGATGCCCGTGATCCGCACCCGCTGGAACCCGGCGAGCCGGCCCATCGAAGGCGGTTTCGAGGCCGAGGAGCGCGGCCGCCTGATCTGGTACAACCCCTACGATCGGGTGCCGCGGGTGGAGATCTGGCCCGGACAGGAGGACCAGGTCGACGCCCAGAACGACGAGACCGATGTCCTGACCCTCGAACTGAAGCCCGCCCAGACCGGCACCCATAGCTGGGGCGGGGTGATGACGGCTTTCACCGGGGGGGCGCGGGATTTTTCGCTCTCGAAATTCCTCGATGTCTGGGTGCGCGGCGAACAAGGCCTGCTGGCCATCGACCTGGGCTCGATCACCGAGGACCAGGTTGCGGACGGCCGCCTGAACACCGAGGACATCCCGCTGCCGGGACAGACCGCCGGCGACGGGGTGGTGGCGGCCGAGGAGGACCAGGGTCTCGACGGCCGCTTCGACGATCAGGAACTGCGCTATTACCTGGGTCTGGCCGGCGCCGACACCACCGGCAGTGTCGAGCAGATGCGCGCCCAGTTCGCCGGGATCTATCCGGACCGCAATCCCGAGGACCCGGAAGGGGACAACTGGGAATACAAGGAAAAAGGAGGCGATTACAGCCGTGTCAACGGTACTCAGGGAAACCGGTACGACAGCGAGAACCGCGACCGGCCCGACAGCGAGGACCTCAACAACGACGGGGTGCTCAACACCCGCAACGACTATTACCACTACACCATCGACCTGGCCCATGACGAGGCGGTGCCCGGCACCCTGAGCAACGGCTGGCGGCTTTTCCGGGTACCGCTCTTCGGCGAGGGGGTCGAAAAGGTGGGCCGCCCGGATTCGAGTCGCATCGAGGCCGCCCGGCTGGTGGTGGTCGACGAGGCCAACCGCGGCCTCAAAACCGAGGTCGCCCAGATGGAGGTGATCGGCAACGAATGGCAGGTGGTGGGCATCCAGCCCCTGGAGGGCGGGGCGCCGGTGCGCGAGGAGGAAGGCTTCGACGTGCAGGTGATCGGCTCGGACGTCAACCGCGACTACAAACCGCCGCCGGGGGTGAAGATCCGCCGCAATCTGCAGTCCCGCACCCGCGAGCGGGAACAGTCGCTGGTGCTGGATTACGACAATCTGGAGCCGCTGCACCAGGCCACGGCCACCCGGGTGCTCTCGCTGACCCGGCCGGCCAACTACACCAAGTACACCCGGCTCAAGATGTACGTACACGGCGACGAGGCGCAGAACCAGTACGCCGACGCCGATTCCAGCCAGCTCGAGCTATTTCTGCGTTTCGGCATCGACAGCACCAACTACTACGAGTACGCCACCCGCGTCTTCCCCGGCTGGGACCGGCGAAACGAGGTGGAGATCGACCTGGTGGAGATGGCGCAGCTCAAGCTGAAGGTGCCGGCCGAGGGGTTGCGCCGGGACCAGGTGCTGGACACCCTGATCACCGACCCCGCAGTGCGGGACGGGGCGCCGGCCCGGTACCGGATGCGCGGCAGCCCCTCGATGCAGCAGGTCAAGAGCCTGAGCCTGGGGCTGCGGCACCTGGGCCACCGCCAGGCCTTCAGCGGCCGGGTTTTCACCGACGAGATGCGCCTGGACGGGGCGCGCAACGACGCGGGGTTGGCCGTGTACACCCGGGTCAACGCCAAGTTGGCCGACTTCATGAACGTCGATGGCAACGTGGAATGGCAGGGGGAGGATTTCCGCACCCTCAACGCCACCGACCGGGCCAACAGCGACTTCAACACCTCGGTGCAGACCACCGCCAATATGAACCAGTTCCTGCCCGGGAGTTGGGGCTTTTCGATCCCGGTCAAGGTGAGCCTCAGCCGCAACGAGAGCTTGCCCCGCTACGGGCCCAACGCCGACGTCGAACTCAATGCCGACCAGAAGCAGGAGCAGCGCAGCCAGACCACCAAGCGGCAGTACGAGGTCCAGGTCAGCAAACGCGCCAGCCAGCGCTGGTGGTGGCGGTGGACTGTCGATCAGGTGAACCTGCGCCTGTCCGCCACCCGCGAGAACGGCTTTGATCCCGTGCGCCCCTTGCGGCACATGGCGGCACACACGGCGAGCTTCTCTTACCAGTTGCCCCTGCCCAAACCCTCGCTGCCGGTGCTGGCGTGGCTGCCCGAGTTTATGCCGGCCGGGGTCCGGCAACTGCGTTTCGCGCCGCTGCCCTCGATCATGTCCTATTCGGCCAACCTCAATCAGCAGCGGCAGACCACGCTGCAACGCACCGATGCCGATACCACCTTCCAGGAGGATTTCGACCTGCGCGAGACCTACTCCTCCAAGATCTCGCCCTTTGGCTTCATCAACGGCGACTACAGCCTGCAGATCGAGCGGGACCTGCGCAAGAAACTGGCTCCAGGCAAGCTGAGTTTCGGCACCGAGGTGGAGCGGGTGCAGAAGGCCGATGTGGATTTCAACCCCCGCCTGATCCAATGGCTGGACCAGAACTATTCCTTCCAGGCCAATTACGAGGAGACCAACGACCCGCGGCGCCGCCGGGTCCAGGCGGTGATCGATACGGTCACCGGGTTGCCGGTCAAGACCCGCGACATCAACACCAAAACCAACCTCTCCGCCCGGTTCAACCTGCGGGTGCCGGCCATCCTCCAGGGCCTGGGGGCGCCCGGCGCCAAGGGGGCCAAACGGGCCAAGGTGGAAAAGCCCGGCAAAGACAAAAAGAAGGAGGTCGACGCTGCCGAGATGCCCAAGGCCCCCAAGCCGGCGGCACCGGCGGCGGCGGCCGGCAACCCCTTCATCCTGCGCCGGATGTTGTACGCCAGTGGTGATTACGTCGAGCCCTTCAATCTCACCTGGCGAGGGGGCGCCGATATCCGCAGCTTCAACGTGGTCGACCGCCCCTCGCTCCGGTACCAGTTGGGGTTGGAGGACAGCCTGAAAGTACGCACCGCGGGGGTCGGGCTCACCCAGCAGGACCAGGAGAGCCACAACACCAGCCTCGAAGCGGGCACCGGCATGAAGTTACCCCTGGGGCTGAGCGTCAAGGCCGATTTCCGCCGCCAGCTCAACCGCCGCAGCGGCAGCACCCAGAACCGCTTGCGGGTGGAGCAGCAACAGGACTACCCCAAACTCAGCGTCACCTGGGGGCGAGCAGATCGCATCCCCTACGTGCGGAAGGTGATCAGCAGCGCCCAGGTGAACGTTTCCTACCAGCGCAGTCAGAACAGCGAGGGGGAGACCAACCTGCATCTGGGCAACCTGCTCCGCCGCGAGAAGTCCACCGAGGTCCGGGCCTCCTGGTCGGGTCGGTGGAAGATCGGGCCCTCCACCAAGATCGAGGTGACGCGCTCCCAGGGCCTCGATTACGACTACGAGTCGGATGTACGAGCCGACTCGGCTGGAACCGGCGGCCTGCGCCCCCTGCGCGGCAGCGGCAGCCTCGAGAAGGGCGGCACCACCTTTGAGGTCCGCCATACCCTCAAACCCCGCGGCCTGCCGCTCTTCGGCAAGCTCAAGAGCAACATCGAGCTGAAATTCGAGGTCGGGGTCGATGGGGAGCGCAAGGGCAGCGCCACCGGTGACGCAGCGCGGGTGACGATTTCCCAGTCCAGCCGGGTGAAGCTGAACACCAGCGCCACCTACAAGTTCAGTGAGAGTTTCTCGGGCCGGGCGTTGATCCGGTTAGAAAACAACCGCAATGACCTCACCGACAAGACCCGCAAGGTCCGCGAGGTCAGCCTCTCGGGAACGCTCTACTTCCGCTGAGCGAGGCCGGGCAGTTGCCTGCGGTGTCCCCAGGAGATATCAACCATGTTCAACCGCCAGGAACAGTTGGTCCTGCTTGTTCTGGGGGTGTCGCTGCTGGCCGGCAGCGGCGCCGCCCTGGTCGATCACTATCAGCCAGCCAGCCTGGGCGAATTCCAGGTGCTCCCCGGCGCGGCCCCGGCGCCAGCCCCACCCGCCAGCCAGCCGCCGCCAACACCGGGCCCTGTCCGGCTGAACAGCGCCACCGAGGCCCAACTGATCGACCTGCCGGGCATCGGCCCCAAGACCGCTGCCCGCATCGTCCAATACCGCCAGGAACACGGGGCGTACCAAACCATCGCCGACCTGGGCAGGGTGCCGGGCATCGGCCCCCGCACCCTGGAACAGCTGCGACCCCTGGTGGTGGTCGACTAGAAAGCGTCCATGTTCGGAGCGCGCCAGAGGAAAGCCACCGGCATCCAGATCGCCGACCGGGCCCTGCATATCGTCGAACTCTGCCGCCAGCGCGGCGAGGTCAGCCTCACCGGGCTGGTGCAGGAGGCCCTGCCTTTTGCCTGTACCCCCGCCCGGTTGGCCGGAGACGAGCGCGCCGAGATCGCCCGGTTCCTCCGGCGGGTGGGCAAGGAGCGCGGGCTTTCCTTCGCCAATCCGGGCATGGCCTTGGGGGCGCACGGCTACCTGCTCAAACGGCGCCCCTGGATCCGCGGCAGCGAGGACCTGAACCGCGAACATCTCATCTGGGAGGTGCAGCAGGTGCTGCCCGACCGTCTGGCCGCCTACCGCCTCGACTTTGCCAAGACCCCGCAGGGGTATTTCCTGGTGGCGGCCCGGAAAAAGGCCCTGGCCCTGTACCAGGCCCTCTGCCGCCAGGGCGGGGTGAAAGGGCCCCTGTTCGACATCGGGCCCTTTGCCCTGTACAATGCGCTGGAGGCCAGCGGCAGTCTGGCCGGCGAGGAGGCCGAGCTGTTGGTCGATATCTCCCCGGCTGAGGCGCTGGTGCTGCTGCTCAACGCCGGTGAATTGCAGGCGGTGGGCACCTGTGCCTGGGGGGAGGCCGAGACCCCGCAGGTGCGCCGCGAGCAGTTGGCGGAACGGGTGGGGCAAGTGGTGGGAACCGAAAGCCCGCGGCGCCCGGGCCGGATCTGGTTGAGCGGGCCCGGGGCGGCCGATCCGGAGTGGGGCGCCTGTCTGAGTGCAAGTACCGCCATACCCATCGCCCTCTTCGACCCGCTGGCGGAGGTGGACCTTTCGCCGATGGGCGAGGAGGTGTCCCCGGCGGCGAGGGCGGCCTGTGCGGTGGCCGCCGGCCTGGCCTTTCGCTGCCTGAGCGAGGGCGATTGAGCGCCCCCGCCCGGTCCAACTGCCGATCGACCATATCATGATTCGTATCCATCTACAGCCGCGCAGCGGCCGCCTCCTGCCCATCCTCCTGTTGGGGTTGGGGGTTTTTGCGCTCAGTTTCTTCGGGCTCAGCTACCTGAGCCACGACGAACACCTGATCCTGCCCGAGGAGATGGCGTTGCTGCCGCCGGTTGCCTCCGACACACCGGCGGTGCCGGCCGAGGCTGCCGCCGAAGCACCTGCGGCGGTGCCTGCGGCGTCGGAGACCACGGCGGTTAACACGCCGGGCACCGAGCCGCCGGTCCCGCCCCCGGCGGAGGTCTCCGCGCCCAGCCAGCCAGCGCCCGAGCAGGGGGGGCCGGCCAAAGCCTCCAAGGCCACCGCGCCTCCGGCCGGCCGCCCTGCCCCTGCCAGGGCTCCAAGTGCAGCAGTACCCGCCGCCGGACCGATGTGCCTGCGTATCCTCCAACTCCATGAGCGGTTGCCCGCCGTGGTGCGCTGCACCTCGCTGTCGGGCAACGCCGCCGGCGAATACACCATCGAGGGCACGGTCCCCTCCGGGGATTTCCCCCAGTTGATCGAGATGCTCGACCTGCTCAAGCGCTCCTCCTCGCAGGCCAACCTCTTCGGCGGCATGGCGGGCAAGAAGGAGGGGGATTACGGGTTCACGTTGCACGGGCAATTCGCCCCTGCCGCGCCCCTGGCCCTGGCCCCGCTGGAGAGCAGCCAGGCTTCGGCCCTGTTCACCCAGGCGGCGGCGCTGGCGCGCAAAAGCAAGCTCGATTCGGTGCGGGTGGGCGCGCCGCTCTTCACCCCCACGGGCAAAGGGGTGGTGGACCAGCGCCAGAAACTGTGGGCCACCGGTTCGTACCAGCAGTTGAAAGGATTCGTCGAAACCCTGGTCCGCCAGCAGCCGCAGTTGCGGCTCGAGGAGGTGATGCTGGTGTCCCGTTACAAGGGGGAGGCCCAGTGGAAACAAGCCCAATTCTACGCGGTGCTGAGCACGGCCGTGCGGGCGGCGCGCTGAGGAGCAGCCATGGATGCAGCGATTTATCCGGGTAGTTTCGATCCCATCACCTACGGCCACCTCAACATCATCGAGCGGGCCATGCGCATCTTCAGCCGGGTGGTGGTGCTGGTGGCGGTCAATCCCCAGAAGAACTACATCTTCTCTCCCGAGGAAAAGGTGGAGATGATCCGCGAGGCCACCAGCGACTGGTCGGGAGTCGAGGTGGACCGCAGCGATGGCCTGCTGGTCGAATACGCCCGCAGCAGGAAGATCCACACCGCGGTGCGTGGCCTGCGCGCCATCACCGATTTCGAAGGGGAGTTCGCCATGGCTTTGACCAACCGCACCCTGTGGCCGGAGATGGACACGGTGTTCCTGATGACCCGCTCCGACTACATGTACCTCAGCGCCTCGGTGGTGCGGCAGGTGGCTCAGTTGGGCGGGGATGTCAGTTCCTTTGTGCCGCCTGCGGTCGAACGCCGCCTGCGGGCCAAATTCGGGCACGCCTGAACCATGTTCATCGACGAAGCGACCATTACGGTGGAGTCGGGGGGCGGGGGAGACGGGTGTATGTGTTTCCGGCGCGAGAAATACGTGCCGCGCGGCGGCCCCAATGGCGGGGACGGCGGGGATGGGGGGGATGTGATCTTCCGCGCCGACGGCAATCTGAACACCCTGCTCGACTTTCGCTACCGGCCGCGTATCGCTGCCAAACGCGGTGCCCACGGCAAGGGCAAGGACATGACTGGACCGCGCGGGGCCGATGCCCTGGTCCGGGTGCCGCGCGGGACCCTGGTGCGGGCGGAGGACGGCGCCCTGTTGGCCGACCTGGTCGACGAAGGCCAGGAGTTCGTCCTGCTCAAGGGGGGCCGGGGCGGCCGGGGCAACAGCCGCTTCGTCACCTCCACCAACCAGGCCCCCCGCCGCGCCGACCCGGGCGAGCCGGGGCAACAGGCAGTGGTACGGCTCGAACTGCGGCTGATGGCCGATGTGGGCCTGGTGGGTTTTCCCAACGCCGGCAAGTCCACGCTCCTGTCACGGCTTTCCGCGGCCCATCCCAAGATCGCCGACTATCCCTTCACCACCCTCGAGCCGCAACTGGGCATCGTCGGCTGGGCCGAATACGAGAGCTTCGTGCTGGCCGATCTGCCGGGGCTCTTGGAGGGGGCGCATCAGGGCAAAGGCCTGGGCCTGCGTTTCCTGCGCCACATCGAGCGCACCCGCATCCTGCTTTTTGCCATCGACTGCACCAGTGCCACGCCGGCCCAGGATCTGGAGACCCTGCGGAGTGAGCTGGGGCACTTCGATGCCGGTCTGCTGGACAAGCCCTATGCCATCGCCTTCACCACGGCCGACCTGCTGGGACCCGAGGCCACCGACTTTGCCGATCCGCTGCCGGGTCTGGCGCCGCCGCGTTTCCTGGTCTCGGGGGTGAGCGGGTACGGGTTGCGGGAGCTGGTAGTCTGGCTGGGAACGGCGGTGAAGGACCACCGGCAACTGGAGCTGGCCGCCCCCATGGAGGACTTCGGTGGCGCGGGATGAGCTGGCCTGGCTGGCCCTTTCGCGCTTGCCGGAGGTGGGCGGGGCCCGCTGCCGGCAGCTGATCGCGCGCTTCGGCTCGGTGCGGGCGGCCCTCGAGGCGCCGGCTCGCGACTGGGAAGAGGTGGTGGGGGCCGGGGTGGCGCGGCGGGCCCGGGCCGTGTCGGTGGACTGGCAGTGGGCCGAGAAGCAGTGGCGGGAACTGCAGCGCCTGGGCGGCCGGCTTTTCACCCTCGAGGATGAGGATTACCCCGAACTGCTGCGCCAGATCTCCTCGCCCCCGGCGGTGCTCTTTGTGCTGGGGGAGGCCGATTTCACCCAGCCGGCCGTGGCGCTGGTGGGCACCCGCCAGGCCAGTGAGTACGGCCAGGCCATGGCCTGGCACCTGGCCGCCGAGTTGGCTCGCCAGGGCCTGTGGGTGATCAGCGGTATGGCCAGCGGCATCGACACCGCCGCCCATCAGGGCGCGCTCGAAGCCGGGGGGCGCACCCTGGCGGTGCTGGGTTGCGGCCCGGACGTGATCTACCCGCGCGCCAACGCCCAGTTGCACCAGCGCATCCGCGAAGAGGGGGCGGTGGTCGCCGAATACCCGCTGGGGTACCCGCCGGACGCCGGCACCTTCCCGCGCCGGAACCGCCTCATCAGCGGTCTGAGCCTGGGCACGGTGGTGGTGGAGGCCCCGGCCCAGAGCGGCGCCCTGATCACCGCGGCCTTTGCCCTCGACCAGAACCGCGAGGTCTTCGCCGTGCCCGGCGAGGTGCGTGGGGGCCGCAACGCCGGCTGCCATCGTCTGATCAAGGAAGGGGCCAAACTGGTCGAGGGGGTCGCCGATATCCTCGACGAACTGGGTCCCCGTTTTGCCCAGCGCGCCCAACTGGCGCTGGAGTTCTCCCCGCCTGCCGCCACGGCGGCCCAGCCCGAACTCTCCCCGGCCGAAAAGGCGGTATTCGCCCTGCTCACCGACGAACCCCTGCATATTGACGCGCTGGCGGCACAAAGTAAACTGCCGGTGGCCGAACTGCTGCGGGTACTGCTCGACCTCGAGCTGGTCGGCGCAGTGGTGCAGGTGCCCGGCAAGCGTTTCCTCCGCCAGGCCTGACTCCGCCACCGACCCAAAGCAGGAATACCGGGGGGATTCTGTGTCCTGCGGTGCAGGAGTGTCAGCGCTCCTGCGCCTCGACCGGGTCGATCTGTAGCAGGGGGGGAGGAGCGGGGTGCCCGCCGCAATCGTCGCAGTGGGACCCGGGTTGGATCAGGGGCCGCACAAAATACCACAGGGCCCACAGGCCGCAGCCGGCGCTCAGGGCGATGGCGAGCAGGGTCTGGATATCCATCACCAGCCCATCCAGGTGCCGAACTGATAGATGGCCAGAGCGCCGAGATAGGCCAGGACCGTGAGGTAGGCGAAGGCGACGAAGGCCCATCTCCAGGTGCCGGTTTCGCGCTGGATGATGGCCAGGGTCGAGATACACTGGGCACAGAGGGCGAAAAAGACCATGATCGACAGGGCTACCGGCACGGTGAAGACCGGGCTGCCGTCGGCACGGGTGGCCCGGGTCAGGGCCTGGCGCAGGTCGGAGGAGTTTTCGTCCTGGTCGCCGCCCAGGCTATAGATGGTGCCCAACACCGAGATCACCACCTCGCGGGCTGGCAGGGAGGCCAGGGTGGCCATGCCGATGCTCCAGTCCCAGCCCAGGGGGCGCACCAGGGGTTCGACGAGATCACCGGCCTGGCCCAGATAGCTGGCCCGCAGCAGGGTGGCTGCCTGGGTCTGGTCGATGGCGCCGATCGCCTGCTCCAGCTCGGGCCCGGACAGGGTCTGGCCGGCGGCCTGGCGCTGCTGCTCGAACCGGGCCAGGACCTCGGGGGGCCGCGGGAAATAGGCCAGGGCCCACATGGCGATGGTGGTGGCCAGGATGATGCCGCCGGCGCGGACGACAAAGGCGCGGCTGCTGTGGTAGACCCGCAGGAAGACGGTGCGCGGTTCAGGCCATTTGTAGGAGGGCAGTTCGAGCAGGAAGGCCGGCGCCTCACCCCTGAGCAGGGTCTTCTTGAGCAGCCAGGCGACGGGCACGGCCAGCACCACCCCCAGGCTGTACATGGCCAGCAGGGTCAGGCCCTGCAGCCCGAACCAGCCGCCCAGTACGGCGCGGTCGGGGATGAAGGCGGCGATGAAGAGGGTGTACACGGGCAGCCGCGCCGAGCAGCTCATCAGCGGGGCGACCAGGATGGTGGTGAAACGATCGCGGCGGTCCTCGATGGTGCGGGTGGCCATGATGCCGGGCACCGCGCAGGCAAAGCTCGAGATGAGCGGGATGAAGGATTTGCCCGAGAGCCCGCAGAAGGTCAGCAGCCGGTCCATGAGAAAGGCGGCGCGGGCCATATAGCCAAAGTCCTCGAGCAGGGCGACAAAGAGGAAGAGGATGGCGATCTGGGGCAGAAAGACCAGCACCCCGCCCACGCCGGCGATCACCCCGTCGACCAGCAGGCTCTGCAAGGGGCCTGGCGGCAGGGCCGCGCCCAGCACCTGGCCCAGGCTGCCGAAGGCCGCATCCACCCAGTCCATCAAGGGCGCGGCGCCCCGGTAGATGGCCTGGAAACCGGTCGCGGTGATGAGCACAAAAAGCAGGGTGCCCCACACCCGGTGGGTGAGCACCCGGTCGAGGCGGTCGGAGCGGCTGGTGTGCAAGTGCGCCGGCTGGCGCACGCAGCGGGCCAGCAACTGGTCGATCCAACGGTAGCGCAGTTGGGTGACCTGGGCCGAGAGCGGGGCCGGCAGGCCGGTGGCAGCCCGCATCTGGGCGACCTGGGCGGCCAACTCCGGCCCGCGTTCGGCGCGGAGGCGCCGCTCGGCATGCCCGTCTTCGTCGACCAGCACGTACCAGGCTTCGAGAGGTGAGAGCGGGCGCTGGTGCCCGCCGCCGCTCTGTCGGGCCAGAAGGGCGGCCTGCTCGTTGAGCAGAGCGGGGAAATCCGGGCGCGAGCGCGGAGCAGGTGCCGGCCTGTCGGCGAGTGCCGCTTCGAGCGCACGCCGCAGTTCGTTCAGCCCCTGGCGGCGGTGGGCGCAGATGGGCACCACCGCCACGCCCAGTTCGCGGGCGAGGGTCTCGGTCTCGATGTGGATGCCGCGGGCCGCGGCCACGTCGGTCATATTGAGCGCCACGACCACCGGTAGCCCCAGATCGAGCAATTGGGAAACGAGGTAGAGGTTGCGCCGGAGGTTGCTGGCGTCGGCGATGGCCAGGACCAGGTCCACCGGCGGGGTATCGATCTGCTGCCCGAGCAGGACATCGACGGTGATGACCTCGTCGGGGGCGCGGGCCGAAAGGCTGTAGGTTCCCGGCAGATCGAGCAGATCGGCTTCGCGCTGGCCCGCCAGCAGCAGTCGTCCCTGTTTGCGCTCCACCGTCACTCCAGGGTAGTTGCCTACCTGCTGGGACAGGCCGGTCAGCGCATTGAAGAGGGTGGTCTTGCCGGTATTGGGGTTGCCGATCAGGGCGATGGTCGCCGTGGATGCCGCTTGGGGGACGGGGGTGGACATGAGCTGGCGGGTCGCGGGTCGCGCCTCAGGACGGGTGGGTGGCGGCGACGAGGATGGGGATGGCATCCTGACGCCGCAGGCAGAGCCGGCCTTCGGCAACTTGAATGACCAGGGAGGTACCGGTGCGGAGGACGCGAATCTTCACGCCCGGAACCACCCCCAATTCGCGCAGCCGCGCCAGGAGTCGCGAGGTGCCGGGAATGGCGGTCACCACTCCTTCGTCGCCGCGTTGCCAGGTGGAAAGGGAGGCTGGGGCGCCTGATGTAGGCGCCAGCGTGGAGAGGATCAGGGGGGTCGTCGCGTCCATACCCATCCGCTCAGCAAGAGGCAGGTGCTGGTCGATGTTTCTTTTACGGAACGATTGTTTGGCAGTACATCTAAAAATTAGGTATACCTAAAACACGTAATCATAATATAGCCCTCGGGGTCGGGGAAAGTCAATCCCTATTTTCTATGGTGCGCCTCCGAAGGGATCGAAGTGGGATAATTTAAAGTAGGTTGGATAGGCCTTGACAGAGGGAAAAAGAGTTGTGATATTTGCATAGCCATCCAAATGGATGGTATGACAAACAATAGAATGTCAACCACAACAGAAGATTCCTGCAACCGCAGGAATCTCCAAGCCCACCCAAGGAGTCTGACGAATGAGCGCAAGACAGCATCGCCGCAGGAGCGCGATGGGCGCCACCCTTTTCGCCCTCGCCGCTATCACCCTGGCTGGAACTGGGCAGAGCGAGGCCAACGAACGCCATTTCAGCTACACCTACGAGAGCGGCGTCCTGCCTCCAGGGGAGCGCGAGCTTGAACTGTGGACCACCTACCGGGCGGGACGCCACGACCTGTACGTGCGCCTCGATCACCGGGCGGAGTTCGAGATCGGTCTGACCAACCGGCTGATGACCGCCTTTTACCTCAACTGGCAGGATGTGAACCAGGCGGTGCCCACCGCGCCCTCCTCGACCCAGCGGCAGTTCTCTTTCGGGGGGATCTCCTCCGAGTGGAAATACAAACTCAGCGACCCGGTAGCTGACGGCTTTGGTTCGGCGGTGTATGGCGAATTAGGTCTGGGCACGGGCGAGGTGGAACTGGAAGGCAAACTGATCCTCGATAAAAGGGTGGGCAAGAACCTGTATGCCTATAATTTCACCGTCGAACCCGAGTGGGAGATCGGCGCCGAGGAAACGGAACTGGAGGAGATAGGGGTTGAGAACAACCTGGCCTTCGCCCACTTCTTCCGCCCGCAGACGAGTGCTGGCCTGGAACTGCGCAATCACCTGGAATTCACCGAGGACCACAAGCCGGAGCACATCGCCCTTTTCCTGGGCCCCGTGGTTTCCCACGCCGCGGGAAACTGGTGGGTGAGCGCCACGGTCCTGGGCCAGTTGCCGGCCCTCAAGAAGTCGGCCGAAGATCCGGACTCAAGGCTCATCCTCGACGAACACGAGCGGGTCAACGCACGCCTGCTGCTCTCTTTCACCTTCTGAGGTGGGCATGGCCAGCTTCCTGGCGAAGTTGAGTGTGCTGGTCCTGCTGGGCGGCTGTGCCGGGGCGATGTTGCCGCCGCTGTCGCCGGCCCAGATCGAGTGGGCCGGGCAGCAGTGGCGCGACATGGGGGCAGAGCGCCTCGAGGAGGCGCGGCTCCTCTATGTCATTCGCTGTTCGGGATGCCACAACCTGTTCCTGCCGACGGCGAAGGAAACCGGCGAGTGGGAGCAGATCCTGCCCAAGATGGCGGAACGGGCGAAATTGACCGATGTTCAGCGCAACGAGATCTGGCGTTATCTTCAGACCGCCCGCAGCGCGGCGGCGGTCGACACCACCACGGGAAAGGCAGACCGATGACGAGGACCTGTATGGCGGCACTGGCGGCGCTGTGGCTGGCTTCTGCGGCCGCGGCCGATCCGGACTTTTTTCAGTACTGGGGGGACGGGAAGGCCGAGATCTCCAGCTACCGGGTGATCCAGCCCCGCTACGGGGAAAACCGCCCGGGTTACGGGGTGATGATCTTTGTCACCGAGGACCTGCACCGCGACACCTTCGTCAAGGTCGAGTCCTCCGGGGTGCCCCAGAACGACCGGGTCTATACCCTCAAACTGAACAACGTGCTGAAGTTCAACACCGGCATCTACGACTATTCGGTGATGAGTTCGGTCTTCAGCGCCGTCAACGGGCCGGACCATGCCTTCGAGTTGTGCAAGATCTCCCTGACCGCGCAGGAATGGTGCGGCCAGGTTTTCGAGGAGGTGCTTTTGCGGGGGGGACACCTGGAGGGGTACCTGAACAGCTATTTCGAAAAAGAGGGTCGCCAGCAGTACCAGCTGGCGGCCCCGACTGACTTCGAGAGCGAGGACCACCTGCTGATCCGTATCCGCGAACTGAAGGGGCCGTGGCTGGCGCCGGGTGAGGAACGCCAGTTGGTGTTGCTGCCCTCCCTGTGGAGTTTCCGGGTCAAACACCAGGAACGGTCCACCGTGCCGGCCCGCCTGGTCAAGGGCGAGGTGGCCCATTATACGGGCGGGGGTCAGACCCTGGCGGCGTGTTCATGGACCCTGGAGGCGGGGGGCATCACCAAAACCTTCTGGGTCGAGACCGAGTACCCCCACCGCATCCTGGGCTGGGAGGACTCGCAGGGCGGGCGCGGCGAATTGCTGGTCACGGTGCGGGAGCCCTACTGGCAGCTCAACCACAACGCCGACGCCGGCTGGCGCCAGCGCCTGCAAATTCCCTGAGCCGGCGAAGCCGGGGAGTGGCCGACGATGGGCAACTCCCCGGCGCCGCGCTCGCTTCGAACCCTGCTAACCCTGCATCATCCGCCGCAGGTACTTGACCGCCTTGGGCACGGCGGTGGCCTCGGCCTCGACCTGCTGCCCTTCGTATACCACCGAAAGCCAGCCGGTATAATTGACCCCGCGCAGGATCTCGAAGATGCGGGGGTAGTTGAGCCAGGCTTCCTCGCCGGTCTGGATGCGGTAGATCTTGCAGCGCACATGGACGGCGAGCGGGGCGGTAAGGGCGATGCTGCCGTAGAAATCCAGCGAGGGATCTTCGATCCCGTTGGCTCCCGAGGCGCCGGGTGAGCCGACGTACTGCCCGGTATCAAGGATGTGGGAGAAGTAGGGGTTGTCCACCTCGTTGATGATCCGGATGACGTCTTTGCCGGTGCGGGTCACACAGCCGTGGTTGTGGTTGTGCAGGCCCACCACCACCCCCAGTTCTTCGCCATAGGCGGCGACCTCCTTCAGGCAGGGGATCATGCGCGCCCAGACCGCCTCGGTGGTGTCGCCCTCCGGCACCCAGGCGGCGAAGACCCGCACCAGCGGGATGCCCATCTGGGCCGCCACCCCGATCCATTTCTTGGCCGTGGCGACTTCGGCGACCAGTTCTGCGGCCGGCTTCCCGAAGTTGGAACTCACCCCGATATAGGACAGTGCCAGCCCGCGCTTGAGCGCCTGCATCCGGATGCGGCGCAGATAGGCGGCCTCGGTGGAGGCAAAGGCGCCGGTGTGGATGTCGATGCCGTCCAGGCCCAACTGGTAGGCCCGCTCGATGAACCCCTCGAGATCGAGCTGGCCGGCGGCGAATTCTTTCTGATAACTCAGGGACATACAACCCAGTTTCATCATCGGCGTCCTCTCCTTCTGCAGTGGTCTGGGTGGCAGACAAGATAAGGAACCCGGTCTGCATTGCCCAGAGGCAGCGCTTGCGCTATTTTCGAGTCCACACCGAGGAGATTTCCATGATCGAATATGCAGGGTACAAGGTCGGCGAGCCCGAGAGCATCGAGACGCCCGCCATGTTGATCTTTGAGGAAAACGTCGACCACAATCTGCGGTTGCAGTCCGAGTTGGCCGGTGGGGCCCAGAATCTGATGGTGCACTTCAAGACCCACAAATGCGCCGCCATCGCCCGGCGTCAGGTCGAGGCGGGGGTTGCCGGGTTCAAATGCGCCACCCTGAAGGAGGCCGAGGTGGCCCTGGAGGCGGGGGGCAAGGAGGTGCTGCTGGCCTATCCGCTGGTGCAGGCGCGCAAGGCCGAGCGTTTCTGCGCCCTGGCCGCCGCCCATCCCCAGTCCCAACTCAGCGCCATTGCCAGCCAGCCCATGCACCTGGAGCTGCTCGAAAAGGCCGCAACCGCCAAGAACCAGAAGGTGAAGGTGATGCTCGACCTGGATGTGGGCATGCATCGCACCGGCCTGGCCCCTGGCGACGAAGCGCTGGCCCTGTACCGGCAACTGGCTGCGATGCCGCACCTGGAGCCGGCGGGACTACACGCCTACGACGGCCAGGATCACCAGACTGATCTTGCCGCCCGGGAAGGGCAGGCCAACGAGCACCTCGAGGCGATCCGCGCCTTCAAAGGCCGGCTGCAGGCCGAAGGGCTGCCAGTACCGCGGGTGGTGGCCGGCGGCTCTTTCTCTTTCCAGTATTATGCCCGCAGCGGCGAGGCGCTCGGTTCGCCGGGCACCTGCGTGTACTGGGATGCTGGTTATGCCCGCATGATGCCCGAACTGCCCTTCCGCTGGGCGGTGTTGGTGCTGTGCCAGGTCGTGGACCGCCATCCGAACCTGGGCACCATCACCACCGATCTGGGATCTAAGGCCATCGCCGCTGACCCGCCGGTGCCGCAGCGGGCCGAACTGGTGGGCCTGCCGGGGGCGGTGCTGCAGATGCAGAACGAGGAACACGGTGTCTTCCATCTCGAAGGTGAACTGCCGGCGGTGGGTACCTACCTGCTGGCGGTGCCCGGCCATGTCTGTCCCACCAGCATCCTCTACCCGGGCAGCTACGTGATCGACGGCGCCGGGGAAGTGGGCGACTACTACCCGCACCAGGCCCGCGACCGGCAGTAGGGCCGATGGGGTCCACGCCTTTCTCGGTGAACTGGCTGGTGCTGCGCCTGCACCGGCAGTACCTGGAAGAGGCGATGGGCGTCTACGGCCGGGGCCGCTTGCTCGACCTGGGCTGCGGCCGGCAGGAGCACCGCAGCCTGCCGCGTTCCGGGTCGTACGTGGGGCTCGAGGTGGATCAGGCGCGTTACGGCGAGAACCCGCCTCAGGTCTGGGGCAGCGGCCTGGAGCTGCCCTTTGTCGCCGGGGCCTGTACCACGGTGCTCTGCGCCCAGGTGCTCGAACACGTGCCTGAACCCGCCCGGCTGGTGGCCGAAGCCAGCCGGGTGCTCGGTTCCGGGGGCCATCTGGTGCTTACGGCTCCCCACATCTGGGGGGTACACGAGGAACCGCACGATTACTTCCGTTTCACCGGTTTCGGTCTGGCCCACCTGGCCCGGCAGGCCGGGCTCGAACCGGTGGTGGTGCGCCCCCTGGCGGGGTACTGGGTCACGGCCGGGGCGCGGTTCTGTTATTACCTGCAGCACTTCGATCGCGGGCCCCTCTCACTGCTGGTGCGGCCCCTCTACGCGGGGGTGCAACTGGCCGCCTGGTTGCTCGACCGCCTGCACCGGGTGGAGGGGGATGCCTGGAACTTTTTGCTGGTGGCGCGAAAGCCCTGACCATGGACCGTCTGCAGACCCTGAAGGCCAAGAAGAGCCGGCGTATCGTCGGTCTGATGTCGGGTACCTCGGCCGACGGCATCGATGCCGCGCTGGTTGAGGTGGAGGGCGCCGGACCAGGCACGCGGATCAAGTTGCTCGCCTTCCAGACCCTGCCCATGCACGACACCCTGCGCCAGGGGGTGTTCTCGCTCTTTGGCCCGGCGGCCACACTCGACGAACTCTGCCAGCTCAACTTCGCCCTCGGCGAGGCCTTTGCCCAGGCAGCTCTGGAGGTGATCCGCGGAGCGGGGTTGGAGCCAAGGGCCGTGGACCTGATCGGTTCCCACGGCCAGACGGTGCGCCACCTGCCCCTGGGCCGGCCTGCCTCCACCCTGCAGATCGGCGAGCCGGCGGTGATCGCCCAACACACGGGCATCCCCACCATCGCCGATTTCCGGCCCGCCGACATGGCCCTGGGTGGCCAGGGGGCGCCGCTGGTGCCGCTGGTGGATTTCCTGCTCTTCGGCCACGGGCTGCGGGGCCGGGCTATGCTCAATATCGGCGGCATCGCCAACGCCACCCTCCTGCCGGCCGGCGGCGAGGCGGGCCAGGCCTGGGCCTTCGACCTGGGGCCGGGCAACGCGCTCATCGACGGGGCGGCGGCCCGTTTCAGCGGCGGCCGCGAACACTGCGACCGCGATGGCCGGGGCGCGGCGGCAGGAAAGGTGCACGAGGAGGTGCTGGCCGAGTTACTGACCCACGAGTTCCTGCACCTGCCCCCGCCCAAATCCACGGGGCGCGAGCAGTTTGGCGCTGCCTTCCTCGAAAGTTTGTTCAGCCGCCACCGGCTGGAGCCGGCCGACTGGCTCGCTACCCTCACCGCGTTTACGGCCCGGTCCATTGCCGAGGGCTTGGCCCGCTTCGCCCTCGGCCGCACGGCGGTGGACGAGGTGTGGGTCAGTGGCGGCGGTGCCCACAATCCCGTCTTGATGGCGCGGCTGCGCGCGGACCTGCCGGGTCTGAAGGTGGGCAGTCTCGATGAGTTGGGCATCTCGGTGGACGCCAAGGAGGCGGTGGCCTTTGCCGTGCTGGCCAACGAAACACTGATGGAAAGGCCCGGCAACCTGCCGGCGGCTACCGGGGCCCGAGGGCCCGCGGTGCTGGGAAAAATCTGTCTGGTCTAAAAGGAGATCATCATGATCGTCGATACCCACGTACATGTCTGGGAGATCGATCCGCCCAGGTACCCGGTCGGGCCCACGGCGCCTGGCTGGAAGAGCCTGCCCGATGAGCCGGGCACTGCCGACGAGTTGCTGGCCGAGATGGACCAGTGCGGGGTGGACTGGTCGGTGCTGGTGCAGACCAGCTGGTCCACCTGGGACAACGGCTATATCGCCGATTCGGTGGCCCGTTTCCCGCGGCGATTCATCGGCCACGGCCTGCTCGATCCCCAGGATCCCAAGAACGCCGACCTGGCGCGGTACTGGGTGAAGGAGCGCGGGCTGGTGGGGTTCCGTTTCCACCCGAACTATTACCCTGAGGAAAAGATCCTGCTCACCCCGCAGAACCAGGCGCTGTGGGAGGAGATCGCCGCGCTCGGCGCAGTGATCCAGTTCCATCTGGATGCCCGTTTCGCCGACCAGGTGGACCAGATCGCCCGCCAGTACCGGGGGGTGACCTTTATCCTCGACCACCTCGGCTACCCCAAGGTCGGCGAGGAATTGCCGCTCTTCCAGCCCATCCTCGACCTGGCGAAGAACGAGAACGTCTTCCTCAAACTCTCCGACGTGAAGGGCCGGTCGAAGCAGGCCTTCCCCTTTGCCGACATGCACCCGTACCTGGTCTTGTTAACCAAGGCCTTCGGCGCCCGGCGTATGGTCTGGGGCACGGGGTATCCGGGGCACCACCGCGTCAAACACAACTGGCTCAGCCTGCAGGACGAACTGCGCCTGGTGCGGGAGGGATTGCCCTTCCTCAGCGCCGCTGAAATCGACCGCATCCTGGGCGGCACCGCTGCCCAGATCTGGAACCTGCGCTGAGGAGAGCCCACATGAGCGGACACGGCTTCACCCTGGAACGCGAGCAGTACATCCGCGAAATCGACACCCGCGTCCGGCTCTACCGGCATCGCACGGGGGCGCTGCTGGTTTCGGCGATCAACACCGATGAGAACAAGGTCTTCGGCATCAATTTTCGCACCCCGCCGGCCGATTCCACCGGCATCGCCCATATCCTCGAACATTCGGTGCTCTGCGGCTCGCGCAAGTACCCGG